>CALBXV010000517.1 GCA_937890045.1 uncultured archaeon | reverse complement strand
CTAAAATGTTCTGCTACTTCCATCTCATACCTCCTACTTCTTTCTATAATAGTTTTAATTTCTTTATCATATTTCTCCTTAGAAATTCTTCCTGTGTTATATCGGGAACACAATTCTTGATATTCGGCTATCATGTATTGAATATTCCCTCTCCAATTGACTCCAAAATAATTTCTAAAAGAGATTTCGGGGCCAACTCCCCAAAGTAAACCACCAACTTTGAAACCAAGTGATATACTATCGTCCTTATTTTTCATTATGTCACAATCCTGTTCCACAAAAGCAGAAGCAGGACTATAACATAACAAAACTAAAATCAAACTAAAACGGAACATTATCTTCTTCCTTTTCTTCAACCTTTTCATCTTCTTCATTAAATGATTCGGATTCTTCATTCATCAAGTCCTCTATTGAAACACCCGCATCAACTTTTGTATAAAAGTCAACAAATGATTCACGGGTTTCATCATCAAACCTTTCAAGACACATCACTACTGATTTCATCCTGTCGTGAAAGATAGAAAATGATTTTGTTATATCAATCAATCTGCGGGTTGTAATGATCTCATCAACCGCACCTTCCTTGAAAGACCTGCGAATAACATCTGCCCATTTGACCAGGTTATCAACAAAACCATCTTCTTCTATTTCATACAAAGAAAACTGCTTCTTCAAAATCTTTGCTTCTGCTGCTGGAGAAGGATATTCTTGATAAAAAGTTGCAGAGAACCTATCAAGAAATGCTTCATTCAAGATATTAGTTCCCATAAAACGACCATCTTCGGAACCTTTACCTTTTGTATTTGCTGTTGCAACAATGTTAAAACCCTTTGCAGGATAAACCACTTCATTTATCTTTTTCAGATAAATCGGTTGCCCTTCCATAATAGGTTGGAGACACATAATCTTATGAGAAGCCAAATCAACTTCATCAATAAGTGCGATCGCACCTTGTTTCATGGCTACAACCAATGGGCCATCCTGCCAGACCGTTTCACCATCAACCAGTCGAAACCCACCCAAGAGGTCATCTTCATCCGTTTCAACTGTAATATTGATACGAATTAAATCACGCTTCAGTTTAGCACATACTTCATGAATCATAGAAGTTTTTCCGTTCCCTGAAAGACCGGTAACAAAAATGGGATAAAAGATTTCACTTTTTATAACCGTTCTAATGTCTTTAAAATGTCCCCATGTAACATATTGGGGATTTTTTTCGGGAATGAGATTCATTACAGTATTTGGGATCTTTTTAGATTCCTTAACAACAGGTGTTGGAACTGGAACATTATCCACTTCTGCTTCAAAATCTTCGATGATTTTTAAATCTTTTTTAAGGATATCTTTTTTTGATTCTTTCATATCATCATCTGGAGTAGCATTATTTCCTAGCTGAGAAATAGAATAAGTTCCTCTCCCAACATTACATGCTTTTCTCAAAACAAGATATATTGAATCCCATTTTGCTTCTGGATATCCAGCAGATTTTAAAGCAGCTTTCCCTTCATTTACGGTAAAGGTTTTGTCTCCATATAACCTTTCGATTTCAGATTTGAATGCTCGTTTAGCCGGTGTGGATTCTAATTCATATTGCTTCATAATATAATATCCTCTCAATTATTTATTTAACATACTACCATTATAGAGAATTCCTCTTAAAAAGTCAAGGAAAAAGTGATATTGTAAGTCATTGTTTTATAAGGAGTATGCCGATTGTGTGTAAACCCTTATAAAACAAGAACTTATAGACACGCTTAGCGTCGATTTGAGACACTGTTATTTGGTGAACACCTGGGTATGTCTTTTCAATAATAACGTCTGCAATCGACGCTGAGCGTGTCATTTACTTGGCCGTAATTAGATCAACAAACCTAGATAGAATCACCCGTTTTGCTTTGAATTGTTTATTCTTTTGTGAAAATACACTAACCATCTTTCTTGTGGTCATTTTATCATTTATAACTACATTTTTAATATTCTTCTTTGCTCCATTCAAAACATAATATTCATCATATCCCGATTCCGTCTTAATGAAATATCCTTCTTTTCTAACATTTTTGATCCAATCATTAAAATTCGTTCGGTTTTGTTGATATGATATATCCTTATCTTTACTCTTTGGAACAAATCTCCATAATGTATTATTCTTAAAATTAGGAACAATAAAGAAACCAACTATATTAATACCAAGTCTATCTTTTATAATATCAAACAATATAGGAGTAATTCTCCGTTGCATATTAATCTGATAATCCTTTTTAGTCTTTCTATCTTTCAAGATAATATTTGGTATTTCTTTTCTACTTGCAAGATACTGGAATGGTTTCAAATCAACACATTGTTTTTCGACATCCCATAATCCTCGTCCACGACCATTTCCTTCACCATCAGTCAACCAAACAGCGTGGACACTTTCTAAATTATTCTTCTTTTTAAAATCACGAATAATATGTTCTGATATAAGAATCGCACCATTTAACGGAGTTGAAAAAAGTTCATCATCGTTATGAGCAGGATAAGCTGCATATCTCCCAATATCATCAAATCTATTAGCTAAGATACAAAGATTAAGTAATGCATTATTATATTCTTGTGTAGTCATTCTGCTTGAAAGATAATTTCGTATTTTCATATTTCGGTCACAAACAAAATCACCATGTTTATAATTGAATATATTATGTTCATTTTTTTCATAGGTTGCAACTTCACTATTACGAAAAGATGCATCAGTAAAACTATACACTTCAAAAGGAATATTCACTTTTTTACAGAAAAATGTCAACTCAATAACTTGTTTAATACATTCATGAATATTGCATGCCATTGATCCAGACCAATCAATAAACATTACCAGGCCGTGGTTCTTACCATCAGGAACACGAATATTCTTTTTAAATACATCTTCATTATACTTGGCAGAAAATAATTTGTTAGTATCAAGAATTCCTGTTTTAGAAATTGATGTTTTCTTATAAACATCAGCAGCTTTCTTTCTTTCAAATTCCATTGCAATATGGTTGACAGTTTTTACAGAATCCTTTTTAAGTTTCTGCAACATATCTTTAGCACCATTATAAATTTTTGTCTGCATTGCTTCGAACTGTCCTTCAGAATAATAACCCCGTGACAACTTCTCCTTATTTTTATAGAATTTATTAATCTTACTATGAACTGATTTGAAATCCTCAACAGCATTTTTCAAATTAATATTTTCAGGCATATTTACATATATGTTATTTGAAGAATTATCAATAAAAGTATCTTGTACCCGTTCCTCAAAATGCCTTTGTGTTTTTGAAATCATTTCTTTATCATTATAGCTAGTTTCTTGTGCAGTATCGGTTGAATTATTTTCCGTTTGATCTTCTATAGAAGAATCCATAAGATATCTATCAAAAGCATCTTCTTCCTTCTCTTCCTCAGTTAATTCTTCATCTTCCTTTTCATCGGTTAATTTTTCTTCATTTTCTTCCTTCTTATCACCATTATATTGAATATCACCACCTTCACTACTATAATCAGATTCTTCACAATCTCCTTCTTTATCAGCTGGTTCTGCACTACCAGAATCTTGTTCTTGCTCTTGTTTTTCTTTAGCTTTCTTATCATATTCAAAAACATCAATAATAATTCCTTCTATATCTTCAAATGTTTTTGATTCAATAATCCGGTCAACATATGACTGCTCTTCTTTATTAAAGGTGATATCACAATATTGTGGAATCTTGAAACGAATATTAATCTTATCAATTAGGGTCGAGGTGTGAATATCAATTTTTTCAAGGTTGAAAAAACCACGCTCAATTAGATCATTATATCCTTTAAAGAAAGGTTTTTTCAATCCTGGATATCGTCTTTTAATTAAAGATTCAATTCTTGCATCTTCGATTACATTGACATAATCTTTTGCAGTTTTATCAATTATACTTCGTAGTTTTTCTGGATCGGTTGGGGTGAAAAGAGCATGTCCGATTTCATGACCAACAAACAGGTCATATAAATCATTCGACATATCTTCCCATATTGGAAGGATAAGAATTCGATTAGCTATATCAAACATAGCAGTTTTAACCTGCTGATGTTGAATATCCAAATCTTCTACTGCTAACAGTTTTGCTAGTTTTTCTTTTGATTCAATTTTTACCATGTCATATGTCCTTCTCAATTGTTCATTAAATATACTAACATCCTACACTATTTGAGGGATATAGTCAAGGAAAAACGGGAATCGTAACTCTTTGTTTTATAAGGAGTTATAAACTATTTTGAAATAATATGTAAGTTGTTGTAAATAAAGGGTTTACAGTATTTGACACTATAAACCCTTTAGATACAATGGTTTAACTAACGAATTTTAATGGATTTTCCGTTATCTGGTTCTTTTTTGTGTAAAATCACCTTCAAAATACCATCATTCAATTCTGCTTCAATATTGTCATCATCAACAGCCTGTGGAAAATTAGAAAAAGACCTTTCGGCTTTTACACCATAAAACTCTTTGTCTTTTTCAGACATTGAACCCTCACATTTAATAGTTAATGTTCCTGTTTTAAATGTAACGGAAACATCTTTCTTGGTAAACCCTGGCATCAAAGCTTCAATTGTATAGGTTTTCTCATCTTCATTCCAACGGTATTTTGTATTTTTTCTTAATTGTAATGCCGATGCGACCTCCGGTAATGGTTCAAAAAAATCATTCCTGTCATAGTTCACCCACTGTGGAAAAACACTATCAAACGGATCTCTAAATTTTAACAAACTCATAATTCTGCTCCTTTTAAAAATTAATGTTATACTAATATTATAAGATTCAATTTTTAAAAGTCAAGGTTTATTAAAAAAAATTAATTTTTCCCGTACAACTGGGTTTAGTACTTTCTTTAGTACATGGTATTTTTCCTTTACCTACAAGATGATCTATCGGCCACCACTTAAACGGATCAATAATAAAAAATATACCAAATAAAAGAGTAGTAATCATTACTGCTATAAATTTCATTCCTCTTTCTCCTCTTTTTTTATTGTTTTATTACTATATCCATCGTTATACCAACCGCCACCTTTCAACTGAAAAGAAGATAAATCAAGTATTCTTATACATGACTCTTTACATCGAGGACATATCAACTTAACATCTCTTTGTTTTATACTTCTCATATTTTCATAAACTTCATCACATTGTTCACAATGATAACTATATAAAGGCATCAACAACACTCCTGATAATTGGGAGGATAATAAATTGAATGCTTCAAATCAATACGATGATGTTTTATGTCCCCGTTTGGTGATCTACCATATCCAAATTGTAAAATCTTTAATTTTGGTTTATCATCAGGACCCAATGCCATCAAATCAAATATTGTAACATCTTCTCCATTCATTTCTAAAATAACATCATTCTTATGAATACTCCATCGTCTAAAAGCACTTGTCTTATCTATCTTCATAATTACAATTTTACCATTTGTGTTTTCCATAACAGTAATTCTTAAATTTGGAAGGTTTGTTGGGCCAGATAATATATTAGCTGATGCGACACTAGTAAACAACATAAACACTAATCCTACTAAGTATTTCATTCTTAGAATCTCCTATTAAAAAATCTCCTGATAATATATACACGAATAATAGATATTATAGTCATGATACATACTATTTGAAAATTCTGAACAAACGTAATTTCTACACCTAATAATGGAAATATATAATATGCAGCTAAAAGTGCTACTATAAATCCACTACCAACACTGGAACACGATTCAAAAAAACTACTTATTTTTGTTTGTTTCATTCAAATATCATTTGTGAAAAGTTATTAATTTTCTCTACAGTAATCTTTGCAGGGAATTTGTCATCCAATACATCTAATTTATGTGATATAATAAATAAATTAGTATTCTTCAATACATTAAATAATTTCATTAAATCGTCTACACCAGCCTGATCTAAAGAAGCATCAAATATTTCATCAAGTATTAACAAGTTTACATTGACACTATTACGCATCGTTGCTATATTTCTCCAGGTTAATAACAGAGCTATATCTATTCTTTTTTTCTCTCCTTCCGAAAAAGAATAGTAGGAAAAATCATCTCTATGTCTACTCTTAATAGTTTCGTTGAAGTTCTCATCCAACTGAAAATTCACAAAGAAATCCATATCTTTTAGGTATTTATTAACACGATCATTTATAACAGGAAGATATTTTCTAATAACTCTTGTTTTAATTCCTTTATCGTTTAGAATATTACCCAATATATCATAATATCTCCTCTGTACCACATACTGTAACCTAACCTTTTTACTATCATCTAATTCATTTTCCATTAATCTTTTCTTATCATCATCTATATCAACATTAGTTTCCGATATCTCCTCCTGAAGTCTAGTAATTAATGTTTGATGTGCTCTTATATCACTATGTCTCCTTGTAATAAGGCTTTCTACCTCTTGTATCTTATCATTACATTCGGCAATTTCATCTAAACGATCTGTTACTTTATTAACTTCTTTGTTTAATTTATTTACACCGTCATTCATGTCATTAATATTGGCGGATATTTGTTGTAATTTATCTTTTTTAAATAACTCATCAATATCTTGTTCACAAGTAGGACAAGTCTCATTATCCTCAAAAAACTTATTTTCTTTATTTAATTTCTTTAGATTTTTATCAATCTGTAATTTATAACTATCTAAGTCTTTATGTTTTTTTACAATAGTAGTTTGGTCATCAATATCCTCTTGAAGCGTCCATATTTTTTCCTGATAATCACCAATTTCAGATTCTATTGCAATAATAGTCTTTTGCTTTTTCTTAATTTTCTCATTATTATCTTCTCTTTTCTTAGAGGATTTGGCTTTCAATTCCTCTATATGTTTTTCATGTAAAACAATCTTCTCTTGCAATAATTTAATATTATATTCTAATTCGGTAATCTCCTCTTTTAATATACCTGATCTATCTTTAACAAGATTCTTCATAATAGAGAAAATACCAATATCTAAAATATCTTCAATAATAATCCTACGATCATTCGTTGTTAACTGCATAAAAGGAACAAATGAAGCCGAACCCAATACAACAATCTGGGTGAATGATTTAAAATTTAATTTAAGAACTTTCTCTTCCAAATACTTTTGATAATCAATTGCTTTAGCATCTTGATTTATTACTTTATCATTCTGATAAATTTCAAAAATAGCTGGTTTCATACCTCTTCTAATTTTCCATTCTACTCTACCAACAGAAAATTCAATTTCTACCATTAAGTCTTTCTCATTGACAGTATTCATCAATTGGCTTTTATTAATCTTCTTAAATGGTTTACCAAACAATGAAAATGTAAGAGCATCAATCAAAGTAGACTTACCAGCACCATTTTTACCCACAACCAACATCATGGGTTCTTTGTCTAACTTTACTTCTACAAATCTATTACCAGTTGCAAGAAAGTTTTTAAATCGTATAGTTTTTAATCTAATCAAATCATTTCCTCTTCAATTCTATCCCAATCACAATAATATTTTTTAACCCTTTCCATGCGAAGCTGCGTTCGGGTATAATATTCATCATACTGTAACATAACCATCGTTATATATGTTTTTAAATGATCTTTATATTGTTTCCAATGTTTTGGACTATATGTCCATATAGATTCATAAACTAAATCTCTACCATACATTTCTCTATATGAACACCTATCTGGGATAATTGGAACACAACCTAAAAACATTGACTCAAAAACACTAATACCCCAATTCTCATGTAAAGAACAACTAAACTGGAATTTGGATTTAGCTAACAATTTATAATATTCAGGTTTACTTAAATCCAAATCACCTGTCTTAATAAAATCATAATCTGGAAACATCTCTTTTAAATCATCAAATATTTCTGGTTGTTTATCAGGTGATAGTCTATGTGGAAATACAAATATATTTTCCTTTTGACTGCTAAGAATTTTATACTTTTCCAAATCATCAAAACAAAACGGTAAACCAGTTGAATATGTTTGAGCTGATCTTTGTCTTAATATCATATCTTTATGATAATTTGATGCAACAAAAACTTTATCACAAGCTTTAAAGATAGATTTCTCAAAACTATCTGCCCATAAATATAATTTATTCATACCAAGTATATCAGTTTCATCATACGACCCGGCATGCATAATACCATATATTTTACAATCTATCTTACCTAAATCAATCATGTATTTTAGAGAAATAACCCCAGGATGCCATACATCATAAAAGAAAAACTCATCACCATCTTTTATTTTACCATCTCTGAACAATTCACCAAGTTTTACCGTTTGTTCGGCTTTATATACATTAGTACTATTAAAATCAAAAAAACCACCCTTAGTTAACCCAGTATAATCTGTACCACTAATAGTAACAGATTCTGCTTTTGATAGTTTCGGAATCCATTCCCGCCATTGTGTAGAATATCTAGCAGGAATGGACTCTATATCAATAAAGTATCTCATGATTAAGCATCCTTTCCATAATTTTTATGAGATCCATTTTCTAAATCTTCACTAACTTCTATTGTGATATCTCTTTTAGGATACTTAGCTTTAATTGCATAATGCAATTCATCACTGATCATTTCACATGATTTATTATCAATAGAGATAAAGTTAATCATATTTTCTACATCTCCCTTAAACATAAAAAACTCAATCTCCCTATCATCATGAAAAACCTCTATGTAAATTCTAAAGTGAAACATATGCCTATGTTTATTTTTTAAAAATGCTACTTCATCAGGTGCATCAGGATAAGAATGGAATCCTTCAAAAGAAGTGGTAATCCAAATATAATTAGTATTCTCTTTCATAATTTTTCTCCTTAGTCATTAATATTTAAAGCTTCATCATAAATTACTTGTAACAATTTTTTAACCTTTTTTCTTTCATCCGTTTTAACATTATCTTCTGGCATACTATCTACATATTCATTAAGAAATGTTGATGTATTACCTACTTCCAAATCCTCATCATCATCATCATTATATCTCATAGAATATTCGGATAAATCTTCAAGTATAGTTAAATCTGCTAATTCTGATTTATATAATCTTTCAACAAAATCCTCAAATGAAGAAAGATTTTCTTTTTCTTCTACAATCAATTTAACAATTTTATGTTTATAATTATTTGTATCTAAATTTCTATAATCAATATTACCACTATCATCATAATAAATCTTCTCAAACAACCTAAACTTATTTCGGATAAACTCTAGTTCTCTGGTTTCTGTATCAAACACATGAAACCCTCTAGGATCATCATAATCATTCC
>CALBXV010000516.1 GCA_937890045.1 uncultured archaeon | reverse complement strand
AAACCAGAATAAATTAACGCTGAAACTATACCTGTTAGAGTATCACCTGTACCACCAATTGATTCTAAAGTGGGAATATTAGGTTCTTTAACTGTATCAAGAATTTCACCGTTTTTAGAAATATAATCAATTGGACCTTTGACTAGAAGATGTGAAGGTGAATTATTATTAATATAAGATTGATTTATTAAATTTGAAACATTTTTATCATCATTTTTGAAAACAGGATATTGTACATATGCTGGATGATCTGCTTCAGGATCACTAAGAAAACCAAGTTCTCCAGCATCAGGAGTGAATAAATCAAATTTAGAACATGTTTTAGTAGCTTTTGCTATGAGTAATGCACCTGCATCAGCAATCATAACAGGTTTTTTATCACATTTATTTAGAGAAGAAATAAATTTTTCAAAATCTAGTCTTCGAGGTAAGATATAGTGAATTGTAAGAACATCAGGTGAGAGATTCTGAAGATTATTAGTTAGTAAATTATAAATAAGTTCACTACCACTTCCATCACCTAGATCACCTGCTGTAATTACATAAGGCGGGTTTAAATTTAGAGTTTGACAAGTTTTAGCAGCAGTCAAAATCATCGAAGCTGTACCTAAAGAAATAAGTTCTTTAGAAAGTATTAAATCATCAATAATAAATTGTTTATTTTTAAATTTTAAATATCCTTGTGTAAGAGGTAAATTTTCAATTGGTAATGTTCCTGTAAGTATTAACAAATTATTTAACTCCATTCAGAATATTAACTGCGTTTTCATATGCTTTATCCAAAGTATAAGCACATAGAGTTGTACCAAGTTCACGTGGTCTTGGACCTGAATTTAACTTAGTACCCACAATTTTCATAGATAATAAGGGAATATCTGGACAACCACCGCCGGAAATATTAACTATTAATTCAGTTTCTTTTTCTACGGTAATTTTCATATTACCACATCTAACCATTAAATAGATTCCAAAATCAACTATTTTTATTAATTTAGAAAGTTGTAATGGCATTAATTCAGTTTTTGGAACAAAAACTACATCAAAAATATCAATATTATTTTCTTCTAATATTTTTTGTGTTTTTCCAAAATCTTTAGTAGATATACCAATAGCTAAATCACAACCTGTACGAACATTAGGTGGTGGAGCACCAATGGATATATCAAAATTATTTTTAGATAATATGTGTTCAGATTTCATTGCATCATCAAAATAATCAAATAGAAATAGTGCATGTTCTTTTTTAATCAATACATTATAAAATTAATATCACAAATTAATATTATTTACACTTAAAATATTAGGTTTATACATAAACTTAATTTTTAATTCATATTTTTTAATAATTTTATTTTGTTAAATATATATTAAACTAAGCGAAACCAGTTACAGACATTAAACTAAGAACGAGAAGTATAACAGCACCTATTAGAGGTAATAATAATAATGTAGATAATGATTTTGGTTCATCTATTAGATGTTGAAAGAAAACAGCAATTAAAATAGCTTTAATTCCAGCCCAACCAATTATCAAAATAATCAGAACTGTTGTGGATATAGCTTGACCTACGAGAAATAATTCTAATAGAGTAGAACCAACAAGAATACCAAAAACTATTAGATAGATAGTGAATTTCATCATATATCCTCATATTAAATAGAATAATGGGAAAAGAAATACCCATACTATATCTACAAAGTGCCAATATAAACCAAAATATTCTATATCAGTACTTTGACCATTACGATAAGAACCATCAAGAACTCTAAGAATTAAATATAATAAAATTATAAGACCAATAATAACATGAATAGCATGAGCACCAGTAGCAAAGAAGTAACTAGATGTAAAAAGATTAGTGGAAAAAGTAAAACCATGTTCAAATAATTCGGTCCATTCTAATGCTTTATTAAATATAAATATTA
>CALBXV010000515.1 GCA_937890045.1 uncultured archaeon | reverse complement strand
TATTAAATATAAATATTATACCTAGAATGAATGTGATTAATAAACCAGATAGTAAAGTTCTATAACTCTTTTTTTGAGCACCTACTAGAGCAATTATAGCAGTGAAACTACTTGTTAATAGAATAAAAGTATTAACAGCACCATGCATCACACTTAAAATTTCACCAGGCGTTGGCCAAATAGCTGAATTAAGTCTTATAAACATGTAGGCCATTACTATAGAACCAAAAAATATAACTTCTGAAGAAATAAACACCCAAATTCCTAATTTAGTATTATTAACTTTTTCAAAAGGCCAAGATTCACTATTTTCATGATCAACTATAAATTTTTCTCTTGCATATAAATAGATTGAAATTATACCCAACCCTACACCAAATACTAGAACCATTTTTCCAGTAACAGTTAACAAGGATAGAAGGAATCCTAGTAAAAATAAAGCAGTGCTTAATGAAATCAATATAGGCCAATAACTAATATGAGAAATATTATGAAGATTATTAGTTTCAGTATTATCTGAGAATTTCAACATTTCTTTTTCATATACGGGTTTAGAGTTAAAGTTATGAGAAGGAGGTGGAGAAGATACACTCCATTCAAGCGTGCTAGCATTCCAAGGATCATCACCAGCTACTTTACCATTTTTCAATGAGGAATACATATTATAAAACATTAATAAAAACGATAGACCAAATATTATTCCCCCCACACTTGATAGGAAATTAGTAGTAGCCCAACCAGAACCAATATCATATGTTGAGATTCTTCTAGGCATTTGATAATTAATAAACATTGGAATAAAAGTTAAATTAAATCCAACAAAAGCAAGTATAAAATGAATTTTTCCTAACATTTCATTATACATATAACCAGTAATTTTTGGATACCAGTAATATAAACCACCAATTAACGCAATGCCACTTCCACCAAGTAAAGTATAGTGAAAATGCGCGACTACCCAATATGTACCTCTTAAGGTATGATCAATAGCTACTGATGATAAAAATATTCCCGTTGTACCGCCATATACAAATAGAACAACAGCGCTTAATGCAAACAACATAGGCGTTTTTAATTTAATTTTTCCACCTATCAATGTAGCCAAAAAACAGAAGAAGATTACAGCAAAAGGTAAAGAAATTAATTCAGTTGTTAAAGTGAATAATTTAGCTATAATAGGATTCAATCCAGTAACATACATATGATGACCCCAAACTAAAAAGCTTAAGACAGCCCCTAATATTAATGAGATAACAACATATTTTTTACCAAAGAGAGATTTACGTGAAAACACTGGAAGAATTTCGGATACAACACCAATACCTGGAAATAATACTATATATACTTCAGGATGACCGAAGAACCAAAATATATGATCCCATAATAAAGCACCGCCTTCAGTAGAAGATAGAAATATTGTACCGAAAGCTCTATCAGTAAAAAGTACAAATACACCAGCTAGAACAGCTGGAAAAGCATAAAGCATCATACAAACAGTAAGAAGTATACTCCAAGTAAACATCGGTATATTTTTAAATTTCATTCCAGGTGCTCGCATTTTTAGAATTGTAACAATAAAGTTTACTGTACCCATAGTTACTGAGGCGATAAGCATCAATAATCCTACTGCAGCAATATTCAGACCAAAAGAAGGACTATATTTTGCTGTTGAAAGAGGTGCATAAAAAGTCCAACCGCCATCAGGTGCTCCACCAATAAAGAAACTTAACGCAACGGTTATCCCACTAAAAAGAAAAAACCAATAACTCATTGCATTAAGTCTTGGAAACGCCATATCTTTTGCTCCAATTTGTATTGGAACAAAATAATTAGCAAACCCAAACGCTAAAGGAGAAAGAAACCATAAGACCATCAATAAACCATGAGTAGTTACTATTTGATTAAAAGCACCAACTCCTATAATATTAGAATTAGGGAAGAAAAGTTGTAATCTAATAAGTAATGCAAGCGATCCACCTGCAACAAAGAAATATAATGACGTTAGAATGTATAAAATACCAATATCTTTGTGATTTGTAGTGAACAACCAACGACTAATAGCGAAAGTTGGTGGCATTTTATGATTATTTTCAGACAAGATATTCATCAATAGATTTATTGGCTATTATACCAAGTTTCAAACTCATCGGGATCCATAACTTTTAAAGTTCCACGCATATAAGTATGACCTGAACCACAAAGTTCAAAACATATAATTTCATATTCGCCTAATTCTTCAGCCATAAACCATAAATGATTAGTTTTTCCAGGTATGGCGTCCATTTTCATTCGATATTCATAAATACCAAAATTGTGAAATACATCAGAACTTGTAATAGAAAGATTAATAGTTTTACCCATAGGAATTCTTAATATTTCATTAGCATTATGACCATTAGGATATTCAAAATTCCAACCCCATTGATAACCTTTAACAGATATATCTAAGGAATCAGGATCATCAGGTGGATGATGTAAAAGATCTAGAACAGATATGGTTTGAATAGCAAGAACAATTAAAATAATACTAAAGAGTAATACAGTAAATATAGGGAGTTTAGCAGTTCCACGTTCTTTAGGAAATTGAGTTAAAGAAGGTGTATCAGTAGGATCTTTATCTCCAGATTTATACCTATATTTTATTATAACAAATATTAAACTGATAATAACAATAGAAGAAATAATCATACCGAGAAGAAGATACAGATTAAATAAATTCATAATAGGGTTAAAAGTACTTGTAGGCAATAATAAACACATGGTTTATTATAATATAACGTATATGCCTAATAACTTAGGTATTTTTTAGATTATAATAATAGTAAAATTTAACCTAATAAATTAAGTTAAAGAGATAAAAATCAATATTAATAAATATAATACATATGACAAAAAAAGAAATATATAAATTAAAATATTTAAGCGTTTTAATTATTTTAAGTTTTATAATAATATATTTAGCGTTTTATTATCAGACAAATGAGAACAATAATTTATTAAATAAACAAAATAAGGAATATAATCATAATAATCCAGCAGTTGAAAATCTTGAAGTTGCAGGTAAACGTATAAATTATAGAGAAAAAATTATAGAACCATATACAGCATATAATTTTAATCTTATAGATGGCTCAGGAAAATCTATTAGTTTAAATGATTTACATGGTAAAATAAGACTAGTTGGTTTTATTTACACTAGCTGCCCTGATATATGTCCTTTACTTACAAATCAATATTATATTATACAACAAGAGTTAGATCAATTTATAGGAAAAGAGGTTGAACTTATATTTATAACCACTGATCCAGAGATAGATACACCAGATAGAATTAAACATTATACTGAAGCATATAAAGGTAGATGGTTTTTTCTAACATCAAAAAATATACAAGAAATTAAAATAGTTTGGGATAAATATGACGTATTCAGAGAAAAAAAACAAGATGAAAACGACATAGTTGTATATCACAGTTATAAAACATATTTAATAGATAATAATGGACAGGTGAAAGTTATGTATGTAGGACTACTGGACACTGAAGAAGTTATAAGAGATATACAAAATCTTTTATAAGAAAATAAATAATCAAAATGATATTAAATTGATTAAACGTTTAACAATAATTAGCATATTTTGTATATTATTTTTAGATGCATATATGATATACACCCAAAAATTACATATTATATATGCACCACTGGAATTAATGGTTTTAATAATAATATTTATGAGTTCATCTTTAATCATCACAACACATCTAATAATAAGAATAATATTTTATTCTTCAACTAGACAAAAATTAACTCAACAAAGAACAGGATTAAGAAGATTTTTTTATCCTTCATATAAAGTTATAAGAACAGTGATGAGCTATAAAAAAATAAATCTATTAGGTTTTTTTTTAGCTTTGATATATTCAATAATATATATGTGGAGTGAAGGTTTAATAGTTAAAGCAAATATGGGACCAGTTCTAAAAACTATTAATGAAGGTATACCAGGTTTTGCACCGATTTTAATTTTTTTTCCTTTTTCAAATATTGGAGTGATTATTCCAATATATCAAATAGCAGTTTTAATAACATTATCATTAATTATATGGATTAATTCAACCATAATAATTACTTCCATGAAAATAGGAATGTTTTCAAAAAGTAATATTGGAGTTGGATTAACAGGAGCTTTTTCAGGACTATTAGTAGCATGCCCAGTTTGTATAGCACCACCGCTTATAATTATTCTTTCAACATATATTTCACCATGGATTTTTCCTTTAGCAACAACAATAATCAGTGGATTAATTAGTACAACATTTTTCTATATTTTCAGTCTTTTATTACTTTGGATAGGATTATCTATTTCATCTAACTCGTTAGCAACTAAAAACACATGTGATATTAGATAAATTGTATATACGAATATATTAAATCAGATATATAATTATGATTAATTAAATTAATATATTATGAAGAATATAAAAAACGAATTATTTTATAAAAACGTTAATATCATCAGAAACTATTTTTGCGTTAGGAATTCCATAATATTCAATTTTAATATTTCC
>CALBXV010000514.1 GCA_937890045.1 uncultured archaeon | reverse complement strand
CTATTGGTCTTGTACCAAGTGATAGAATATCTCTAACAACACCTCCAATACCTGTGGCAGATCCGCCATATGGGTCGATAGCAGAAGGATGATTATGACTTTCTATGTGGAATGTAACTATATATCCATCTCCAACATCAACTACACCTGCATCATAACCTGGACCAAGTAGAACATGTTTAGCTTTAGTAGGAAGCTGACTCAAAACAGGTTTTGATGATTTATAACTACAATGTTCAGACCATTGAGCATCGACCATGGCCCACTCTAATGCATTAGGTTCTCTATCTAGTCTCTTACGAAGTGTTGTTTTCTCCTTTTTTGTTAATCCAAGTTGTTGGTCTGGATTTGTTATCATAAATATCTAAGCCTTTTTCAGGTAGTTTAACATTGATTTGAAAATAAGTAATCCATCTGCACTTCGAAGAGGGCTTAAAGCTGGTTCGGAGGCTCTTTCTGGATGAGGCATTAAACCCATCACATTACCTTCCTCATTACTTATACCTGCGATGTTCATTATAGAACCATTTGGATTTATATTATTTGATATTTCTCCTTTATTGTTAACATATGTTAATACTATTTGATTATGGTCAATAAGATGATTTAGATCTTCATTTTTAATAAAAAATCTTCCTTGTTGATGTGCAACAGGCATATTTAATATAGAATTCTTCATACAAATATTTGTAAAAGCTGTTCTATTATTTTCAACTCTAAGTTTAGTCCACTTACAAATAAATTTTAATGAAATATTACTCATTAGAGCACCTGGAAGTAGACCAGCTTCAACCAAAGTTTGGAAACCATTACATATTCCTAAAACTGGTTTACCTTTTTCCGCCATTTTTTTTACTTGTTTCATTATAGGGCTAAATGCAGCAATAACTCCTCCTCTAAGATAGTCTCCATAAGTGAAGCCTCCAGGTAAAATGACTGCATCATAATTATCTAGATTAGATTCTTTATGCCATATTAAATCTGTATCTATTCTTAGGTTGTGTTTTAATATATTAAAAGTGTCTCTTTCGCAGTTACTTCCAGGAAATACAGCGACTGCTATTTTCAATTAACTATCACTTAAAACTGTTATTTTGCATATACTAACTACAGGATTAAATATTCTAAGGTCATTACACATATCCTCCATAATTTTTTTTGCGTTTTCTTTGTCTTTTGCATTAACTTCAAGTTTAAGTAATTTAGCTGTTTTTACTTTTGTAACTTCTGTTACTCCATTTTTTATAATAAGATCACGTAGAATTGTTTCTCCTTCAGGGTCACGTATCAAAGGTTTATTTTCAATTATTATATTTACAGTATATCGATTGAGATTTGTCAATAATTTTTTCCCAACCTAATTACCTGTCAAATTAGGTTATACTTAAGCATAATATTATATGTTTTAAACTCATAATATTTCTTCTATGTATGTAAGATTTAATTTGTAGTCTCATCATTATATCTGCTTGAGCACGTTGCCAAAGGAAGAAAAATTTGATCATCATACTTTCATTTCTCCTTTCACTTGGAGATATGGAAGTAGTGAGATGCGTAAAGTCTTCTCAGAAATAAATACAAGGACATATTGGCGTAAAATTTGGTCATCACTTGCAGAGGCTCAATCTAGTTTTGGATTAGTATCTAAAGAAGAAGTTAGAGATTTAAAGTCTAAAGTGACCGAGGATCATATAGATTTAAAGAGATCCCATGAGATAGAAAGAAAGATTAGACATGACCTTATGTCTGAAATAAAAACCTATGCAGAACAAGCACCAATTGGTGGTGGAAAGATACACCTTGGGGCCACGTCTGCAGATATTGAGGATAATGTTGATATTATAAAACTCCTTAAAGCTTTAGATATAATATTAACACGTCTAGTAAATTCACTCAATTCTTTATCAAATAATATAATAAAATATTCAAATCTACCATGTATTGCTTGGACACATTTACAACCTGCAGAACCTACAACGTTAGGTTATAGATTTGCTAATTATGCCCAAGATATTCTTTTAGATATTTGTAGTGTAGAGAATTTAAAGCAAGATTTTCTGAAAAGTAAAGGTTTGAAAGGTGCTGTAGGAACTTCTGGTAGCTATAAGCAACTTCTTAAGGAAAAAGCTAGTCCAATGAAACTTGAAGAGAAAGTTATGCAACAGCTTGGTTTAGATGTCTTTCCGGTAACTACTCAGACTTATCCAAGAAAAGTGGATCATTTAATTTTATCTGTGTTATCTAGTATATCCCAAAGTACACATAAGTTTGGATTAGATATTAGAATACTTCAATCTCCAGTCTTTGGAGAGTTATCTGAACCTTTAGAGAAATCTCAGGTTGGTTCATCTACTATGGCATTTAAGCGAAATCCAATAACTTCAGAGAGGATGTGTTCTTTAGCAAGATATGTATCTGCGTTACCTAATATCACTTTTATGAATTCTTCATTCAATATACTTGAAAGAACACTAGATGATTCAGCTAATAGGAGAATTCTAATTCCTGAAGGTTTTCTTGCTATTGATGAATGTCTAACACTCTATAGTAAAATTATAAGTAATATAACAGTAAATAAATTTAGAATAAAGAAAAATCTAGAAACATTTGGAGTTTTTTCGGGGACTGAAGCAGTTCTTATGGAAATGGTGAAAAGAGGAGAAGATAGACAAGATATTCATGAAAAAATAAGAGTTCTATCATTTCAAGCATGGAATGATGTATCAAATGGGAAAAATAATCCTCTTAAAGATCTAATTATTAATGATCCTCAGATAAAAGAGAAGATATCACTATCTATGCTTAAGGATCTACTTGATCCATCTATGTATATTGGAGATGCGGTAAGTCGTACAGAATTGTTTGTTAGTAAATCGATTAAACCTGTACTAACAAACTATAAGGAACGAATTGGAAAAAAGAGTGAAACATGTTATTAATGATTTGAAGAATAAGTTATGCCAAAGCTTCTTTTAAGACGTTGGTAACATGTTTGGGTATACTGGGTGGAATTTCAGGTATTTTCTTTTTTAGTTTAGTTTCAGCTTGAATTGATGCTTCAGCAATTATCTTTTCTGCATCTTCATTTGCTATTTTGAAGTCAAGAGTTGCTTGTCCACTTTGTCCAGCATCTACTAATATATCACTTAACATTCCAGATATTTCTGTGAATTTATCCTGTGCTGTTGGTACTACTCCAATTACTCCTTTCTGTACACTTTTTACAGCTGATACAGCAGGTGCTAATGTTGATACTATATCCCCAAGTTCAGTTACAGTTTCAATTCTCATTACTATTGCTTCGAGTGCATATTTCGCTTGAGTGACAACTTTCATCATTTTCCTTATTTCAACAAGTTCATTTGCAAGAATTATTGCATGTTTATCATCATGTTTCTGAATTCTCGCTGTTATACGATTGACTAATTTTTTATCTTTATCACTTAATTTATTAATTAATATATCGAGTTTAAAAAGTTGATTCTGTATTGATTTTACAGCTCTTTCCATAGTGGGTTTAAGTTGAGGTTTTGGATTAATTGTACTTCTAAATTTTTTACTCAAACCTGATTTATTTGGTTGTTTTTTTCCACTCCAATTATTAGAGAATCTAGACATTATGCTTTTCTTGATATTAATACGAGTAAAATAACTAGGTTTACATGCTTCAACAAGTCAGTAAAATATTATTATGTTATTTGTTATAATTTGGACTTTAGAATTATAATATTATTTTATTCCTTATTCTCTAAGTATTGAGTTAATTCTAATTGTTCTTCTTTTATAGGAAATAATGATTTTAATTCTTCTGAAATTAATTTTAATCTACTATATAGATAATTATCTACATCATATGTTTCTGAAAGTGTAAGAGCTATTTTCAAATATTTTTCTACAGAACCACGAGTTACTGTAGCTTGTAA
>CALBXV010000513.1 GCA_937890045.1 uncultured archaeon | reverse complement strand
ATATATTTTCTAAAATTATTAGAAATATATTTTATAACTAATGTTGACTCATCTCCATTATCAGCATTATAATGTTTTCCAAATAATCCACCAACTAACCCATTCATGGTATACGCAATTTTCATTTTAATTTAAGAATAACTCCTTCTCTATCATTAAATGTCCATCCACCAGCGGTTTCAACTCCAGGATATTCTCCAATAAATTTATCTATTACTAATTTATCTTCCCTAACTTTAGTTGTTATAGCATTTTTCCATTTATTATTACCTGCTGGAAAACCATAATCATCAACTACTATAATCGAATTTGGAAAATAAGAAATAACTAAATCTAAATGTTTTTCAATATCCCCTTGATTTGCATTTCCAGGATGTACGTCCCAAAAAACAACATCTATATTTTCAAAATTCCAAGTATCTTGTAAAATATCCATTTGTAAAAATTCAATATTTTTAGAATCCATACACTTAGTTTTAGCAATATCTAAATACCCTTTATCTCTATCAACAGCAATAACCTTCTTAAAAACTTCACCCAAAATTTTAGTTGTATCTCCTTGACAACATCCAAACTCTATCACAGTCATTTCTTTATATTTCTTATCTGAAAAATTATATAAAATATCTGTTTTAAATTTACGACTTGCTGATTCTTTGTAAGTATTTTTATGTCTAACACTATTCAATAATTCTTCATCATCTTCTCTATAATTCTCCTTAATTAAATTCCACGTTGTTTTCATTAAAGCCAATCTAAGATTTTTTGCCATCCCACTAAATTTCCAATGATTTGTATACTTTATAAAAAATGGTGTTTTATCTTCATTTAATTGCCAATTATAAGAAAAAAAATGTTCAGTTTCACTACCCACTATAAATTGTTTTCTATGTGGATGTGTTACATTAAATTGCATAGGTAAATAATTTATTTTCATATTATTCATTTGTAAAAAATAATTTAATGGTGTTTGATCAGTGCCTTTTTTTACAATATTATCTTGTAACTCTATTAACTTATCAGTATTATCTCTATATAATTTCTCAAACTTTAAGAAAAAATCCTTGTGATTTTTATTAAAAATAATATTTGAATTTACATATTTACTAATATCAAAATTAAAATCATTAAAAAACTTCTTATATCCCATAACAGAATCATAAATCCACGCTAAATTATCTGAATCTCTCCAACCATTTATAGTATCAGTACAATGTTCAGTAAGGAAATCAGGAGAATCCCACCTAATAATAGAATTAGCATCATTCATAAAAATTTTATCATAATTTATCCCCTTCGATTCAATAAAATCAAAAACATCAAACCATCTTTGCCAAGTAATTCTTATATCATCTATATCTACTGAAGGATTATCATAAATAACCAATTCTGCATTATTTCCTCTACACCAATGTGTCCAACTTTTTATCGCATAATCCATCCAATCAAACCCACCATATTTTTCTGCAAAAGTTGGATTTTTATAAGCTACTAAAAATATAATATTTTTTGGAACACTCATAACAATAATTCTTTAGGAAATGTCCTTGTTTCTGTATCCATTGATTCCACTAATTCTACTTTTCTTTCTCTAATTAAAGTAAGATAATTACTATAATTATCAAAGCCATCTTCTGTCCAAGAATAAGGATGTGTTAATAATTGTATTTTATTAACCTTATTGAAATTTAATTCTATAGGATATCCATATTTCCACTTATGATTTGAATCAGCTATATAATAAACTCTTAACTTTTTAGGAGTGTTTCCTTTAAAATAATGAAAAAACTTTTTATCATAACAATTAATTTTATTAGGAATTTCTACATACCTTTTAAGAATTTCTGGATTACTACCACATCTATGAAACGCATATCTATCAACCTCAAAACCATAATAATGTTCTAATGTTTCAATATCCTTTAAAATATATTTAATTAACTTTTCATCATTCATCATGGGCGGATTTTGATGTAATCCAATTTTATGACCCATATTATTAATTTTTCTTATAATATCTATATTTTTTTGTGATAATGCATTATACGTATTATTTCTTAATTGAACAGTATATGTAGAACTTATTCCTAAAGATTTTTCTATTTCTGCTATTTTAAGTGCTCTATCAATTGAAAATTCAATATCATGTCTTAAAACACAAAATTTTTCAGTCTCATCGGTAATATCTGAAAAATCCATTATGGGTAAATTCATTTTTACCAAACTTATAATATTTTCATATTCTATATAAGAAAACATACTAAATTTTCTCATTCTTTAATCTTGGATATTCTTTATTTGGAATTTTCATTTCTAAAAAATTACAAAGTTTTTCATAACCATCTCCATTAAAAACATTGTGAGCCATAAATTTATATTTTTTATCTTCAAAATATTTGTAAATATCATTTTGATATTGTTCATAAAAATACTCTAATTCTCCAAGAGTATCCACTCGTTCTGGATAATAATTTCCATATTTATGCCACTTTATATAACTTATTTTATATTTAGGATTATACCACTCTAAAATTCTCGTTACCCAAGCATCTTTATCTCTCAAAGTCAAAACAAATTTACTATTCGGAAACTTTTCATCTAACTCTTTAAAACCAAACCAACAAGTATTTGAATCTGCAAAAGAATTATACTCATTTAATAAATCAGGATCTAATGGTCTTCCACCATTATGACATGCATTAAATCCTAACTCTTTTGACGCTACTACAAAAGATTTAGTTCCTGTTTTTGAAATTCCTAAACAAAATAACTTATTTATCATATTTGACGCTGTACTTATTTAATATATCTAAAAGACGGTCATCTACAACCTTAACGCCCAATTGATTACTCCCTTCGACCATAAAATTCCAATCCTTTTCTTTATCAGGTGAAAAGTGAACTACATTTATAGGTTTTGTTGCACCATCATATCTTTCATTAAAACCAGTCATACCCATATTATACCGAGTATTTAAAACTGAAACTCTCCAATTATAAGTTGGATTAAGTTTAAGATGATTTCTTATCACAACCTCATCATCATGAGTTTGTAAAACCTTTCTCTTCATCATATCAACTAAATATTCAAACATATCTTTAGATGTAATTTTCAAATAAATAACACCACATTGACAGGAATGACCATCTCCACCTGGATATACACACGTTCCCCAATCACCACTAAAATTTGGAAACTTAAATTCTTTTAATTGAAATGCATCTAAATCATGATACCAAAAATTTTTATTCAATATTTCTTTATTTAATAATTCTAAAGCCGCATATTGTTTATGATAAAATTGAGAATAATCACAGATATCTTCAACTATATGCATACTAACTCCCATATATTCAAATTCAAAATTAGTAGCTATTATAATATCTTCTGGTTTCCAACCCAAATCTAAACTATTATGTATCTGACATTTAATCAAATTATAAGTTTTTTCCATCTTACTATAATCTGTATCACCTTCTCTTAATTCTATACCAGATTCACCATAATCTGTTTTTACAAAAACCATAAAATTTAAAAAACTATCTTCTACAGTTCCTTCAGATTCTAAATTTGTTATTCCAGGTGTCCTTAATTGATATCTCATTTATAATTCCATATAAAGTTTATTTTGTTTTTCTTGTTTCTCAATTGTTTTTGGATGATACAAGGATAACTCTTCAACTGGTGGTAAATGTGCATATGTTGTAGCACCAGTTATAACTTCGTGTACTGGTTTTATCCACCTTATCTTATCATCTCTTTTAAAAACTCGAGCTTGATAATCAGGATAATTTATCCAACCTTTATCTGTTATTCTCCAACCCCATTTAGCACAATGTTCATCAGTAATACCTTTAACAGTATTTACTCTTGGAATCCAAATTAATTCTACGTCATTCATTTCTATAATTGAATGAATTTGTTCTATTAAACTTTGATGTGGATATTCATCTGCATCCAAATGAAAAATAAAATCTCCTGTAGCATTTTCTATTGCATAATTCTTATGTTCTCCAAAATGTTTATTTAACTCATGAGTATACCACGATTGAATAGAACCAACTTCAAATAACTTATCTAAGTATTCAACTAATTCTTTATCTGAATTATCATCTACAACAATAATTTCATCTTGTGATTGTTTATATTTTAATAATATTGGAATTAACTTTTGAAGTTCTTCAAATTCATTGTGAGTTGTAACCGCATAACTTATTTTCATTTATATCTCTATTCTCTTTCTCCCGTGGGAGTTATGTTTCCAAGTACTTGTCTTTTAACACTTTCTGGAAGTGGTAATGATTCATAAAATACTGCACTCTTACGAGCAATTTCCCAATCATATGTCCTATAAACTGGTTCTTTACCTAAAAGATATCGTATTCTTCTATAAACATTTCGTTTAGTACCCCCCCAAAACAAATCAGATTTTTTCATTTCAATTCTATATATATCTTTTTTTACATCTATTGGTACTATACTTCCTAACTTATTAAATATTTGTGTTACTACCTTGGCCGCTTCCTTAATTGTACGAACTCTTTGCTCTGCTAATTTTAAACCAATTAGTGTGAAATGTCTTTCACCCTCTACTGTAATATACCACTTAGGATTTAAAACTAAAATAGTTTGAAGTCTTGTTTTACCTGTTTTTTTACTTTTATAGTTAAATGTAATAATATCTCCAGGTTGTATTCTACTCCAAGAAGTCCCTATTCTTGCCATTATAAACCCAACTGATTTCTGATATCTTTTGTTATTCCCATATCCTGACACGCCTCCAAAAATTCATATTGTCCATATACTTTTGCATTTTCAACATCAAGTCTTCTATCATAATTATCATATTTATAACGTTCTTCTTCTGGAATTTCAATAACAGTAGCATATCTCCAACTCCAAATTTCAGGTGTACCTTCTGGAAAAATTATACCACGCGTTCCCATATTAATTACTGAAGGAAACCATATAATATCGCGTTTCTTATCTTTAATTTTTAAATCTTGTACAAGTTTAGGTGATTTTTTAAGATTATCAGTTAATTGTAAACTACCTACTTCATAACGAGAATCACTCATAAAACCACAATTAAAACACAAAAAAGAACTATAATCTTCTTGTATTTCCTCAAAACATCTATCAACATCAAAACATACTGGACAATCTATTACACGTTCCACGTTACACCTTTTTTAATTTAGGTAATTTAATTTTTGGAATATTTGCTGAACTTGTTTTCTTTAATTTAGGTAATTTAAGTTCAACTTCTTTTGGAAACTCTGGTACATATTTATCCAATATTTTACCAAATTCTTTTGTCATAGCATCCAATGAAAATCTTGACTTATTCACAATTGCTAATTTTTTAGCTCTCAAAGTAAATTGTTTATAATTCTTGTGAACACTTTTTAAAACCTTAGAGGCGTCATTATAATTTACTGTAAACCATTGTGCTCCTTCAACCCACATTTCTTTTGGAAAAGAATTTCTTGGTACTTGTTGTAAATTACCATTCAATAAAATAGCATTATCTTTAGGTAAAAAATCTACATGACCGCTCCAATTCGAAGCAATTATTGGTTTACTTGATATTGTTGCTTCAAGTAAAGGTCTACCAAATCCTTCACCATGAGTTATATTAACGTGAACTTTTACTTTAGGATGATGATATAACTCATTCATCTCTTCATCAGTAAAATCTCCGTGTAATAAATAAATATTAGGTAAATTCCCTTTAACCTGGTCTTTTATACTTTCAATCTTTTTTAACATATCTTCTCTATCTAATATAGAAAATGTTGCTCCACTTGTTTTTAAAATTAATGCTGGTTGTTTTTTCATATTTTTAAAAGTTTCACAAAAAACTTTAATTAACATTCCAGTATCTTTTCTGTCTTCACCCATATTTCCTTGTAACCAATGACCAACATATAAAAAACAAAAATTTTCATCAATATTTTTAAATTCTTCAACTAACTCTTTTGTAAATTCAGTAGTCTTTTTGAAAATATTTCTATCAACACCTTCAAATAAAACTTCAACTGGTTTTTCATTTTTCAATTCTCCAGTTTTTTGATTAGTCTTTTCATCCACTCTATCAAATGCTACAGAAGACATAATTTGTTTTACAAATTTAGAAGGAACAATATTTAAATCCATTCTATTCATACCCTCAACCCATCGCGGTGGACATACAGTAGTTTCAATTCCTGCTGTAATACCAATATTATATTTACCCATTGGTTGAAACTCATTCGGTATAACTATATGAATATGTAAATCAGGTTGTTTTGGTAAATTAGGATCTGATAACATTCTGTCAATAATAATTTTATCATTGGGATCTTCAATATTTAATGCATTTTGTGGTGTATTTCCCCAACGAACTGCATAAATTTTTACATCATACTTATCTAATTTCACTAAAGATCTAACTATATCTCTACTGTGTGCACCATAACCACTTCTTGTTGCTATTGGTGCAGTAACTAAACATAATGGTTTATCACTCATTATAACTCCTATGTTTTATACATACTATAACGTTTTTTTGGTTTCCAATTATTAAATCCTACATCCATATGGTCAATAAAATTTTGACACATCATTTTAGCAGTCATCATAGAATCCTTACTTTTTACAAAATTATATCCAACTTCTCCACATTCTCTTCGTTTATCATCACCCACATCATACCACTCTTTAATAAGAACTGCCGCATCATCAAATCTACATCTATCATCAAAAATATATGGTGTTGGAACTGAACCAACACATGACCTATTTGAAGGCCACACTGGTTTTACCCAGTCACCCCAGCCCAAATCTCTATTATCTTTCCATTTTCTATCATCATGTAATGATTTTATTTCTAAATAATCATCTACAGTTAAAAACTTTTCACTACAACCAGATCCATCTGAAGCCCAATTTCTAAATACAAACCCACATTGGTCTTGTAATCCACCTGTAACATTTACAATAATTGGTGTCCCTGTCATTAATGATTCACACGTACCCAACCCAAAACCTTCATTAGACGCTAAATTAATAGTTACATCTGCCATATTGTACAAATAATTCATATTCTTCGGTTCAAGTTTTTTATCTGAAAAATAAACCTTATACGGACAAAGAGCGTTTACAAACGCAGGTAAATCAGTCCCATTTTCATCTATTGGTTGAGTATGCATAACTAATGCACATTTATCAGATTTCTCTTTTGATAACGTATCACAAAATGTTTTAAATGCTAAAATTACATCGCCAGGTGATTTTCTTCTAATATTACGACTGTTATATAATAATACAAATTCTATATCATCATCAGTTAATTGTTTTCTAAACGACTGTACATTTTTATACTCATTATCAAAAATACTAATAGGATAAAATACATCTTCATTTATACCATGTGGAATATATGTCACTTGCCAATCTTCAGGCGGATTTTTTGTCCAAACATCCTTCACAATAGCATAACTCTGTTTAGAAATATTCATAATTAAATCACACGACTCATAAAAAAATTCATTATATTTGGGGGCAGGCCAATCATCCCATATATTATAATAAAAAATCGGTATTTCCTGTCGAATTTCATGTTCCATTTCATATAACCATCTCCAAAATCTTGGGTCTGTATAATGAAGAATAGCATCAGGGCTTTCTCTAACTAATACAGCACGAAGTATGTCTGGGTTTCCATAACCATTTATTGGATAAATAGTAAGATTAGCATCTTCTATTCCAGTTTCCTTTCTTATTGAATCATTCATATCAACAACTTTACCGTCTTCTGGATGTTTAATAGCTCCACCAATCTGTGCCCAATCATAATGGTGTAGTGTACCAAGTACAAATTCTTTAGACATAGTTCCAACACCAGATGACATTCTCAAATCATCTGAAAGTAATAAAATCTTTTTCTTAGCCATATAACCTCACTAATCGTTTAATAATTGTTTTGTAGTTTCTTCTTTTTTAACACTTTTTTCTATAACATTCAAACGCTCTTCCATTCTAATCAATATTCTATGTATATCCGTTAGCAACCTTTCAACATTTTTATTATTTGGCAGGCTTCCAGTATTCTTCATAATCTACTCCCACTCGGTTTCAAATTCTTCCAACCTTGAATTTGATCTTTAAATGTGTCATCTAACAAATATAAATCCATTGAACGATTTACTAATTTTTGTAGTGTAAATTCATCATCTAAATTACAACTTTTAAATTTTTTGTATAAGTCCCTTAAAACTTTTACTGATGTTAATTTGTATTCCATAATATTAAAACCTCAAATATATACATATATAAATATATATTAATTAATTATTTTAACCATTTTTTTCAAACGTTCGGCATGACTAACTGTATTCATTGTACCCTTTGATTCAACTCCCTCTGGTATAAATGCTACGATCATATCACTATATTCTGCAATTTGTTTATTTCTTTTAAAATAGTTTGTAACATAATATTGTTTATTATACTCAGTAGCTGGTAATTTACAGTGCATATTCCAACTATAATGTGCTGGTGGAAATTCAATATAATCTAAATCAAATTCTAATGCAAATTTCTTTGCATATCCATCAGCCCCATATTGTTGTCCACCACTTATTATTTCTACACAATCAGCATATCCTTGTTTTAATTCAAATATTAAATCCTTTATCTTCTTTTTGTTAGTATACTGTCTGCTACCAACTATCCCAACTTTAATCTTCGTAGTCATTTCTTTTTTGTTTTCGTGGTGATTTATTCGATGTTGTAAATTTTGTAATATCATAAAAATGTTTTAATCCATTCAATATTTTATTTGAATCAATATAATAATATGTAAATCTTTTATGTGAATATTCTTTAGCTGTAACGGGTGTAATATCAAAATAAATAAAATCACCATATTTAACAGTATGGCCTTGCGTAACAACTGTTTTAAATGACAATTTATCTTCCCACCTTATTAAAAATTCTTTTAAATCTTTTCCAGTAAAGTCACCCTCTTCAAACCATAGAAATAATAAAATAGCACAACTTAATTTATTATGAGCTTCATTTATCATATCCATAACAGTTTGTTCTATATCAGTATTAATAAAATCTGTTAATTTTAACCTTAAACTTATTTTAGATAACATTATTTTATACCTTCATCACAATATTCTGTTTGATTAAATTCACACCACCTACAATTTTTCTTAGATGGTTGTTTAGCATAATTATGTTCCATATTATATTCACCACCAATAAAAGATTCATCTATAAAAGATTTTACATTACGTGTAACCTTATTAATACTTGGTTTACCATTAGCTGGAGTAAATGTTTGAACTCTTCTTTGAGGAAAATCTACTTTCTCATATAATTTTCTTTTAACAATAAAATACTCAACTTCAATCTTATCCATTGAAATATTATTTTGTGCACCATAAAATTGTTTATATAATAATACTTGGTCTGTTTTAATTTTATCAGCTTTTTGGTATTTATTCCAACCCATTGTAGAAGTTTTAATATCAATAATTTTATATTTATCTCTTATTTTATCATAAATAACAACATCTATATAACCAATAAATTTAATTCCATCACTTAATTTATATTCAATAGGAACTTCAACATCAACTAATTCATAACCAGTCTTACTAAAATACATTCCCCTTCTTTTTTTAAACCAATCTAATATAATTAATCCATGTTTATAAAATTCTTCCATTTCATATTGTTCACAAATTACCTCACCACCATTAGTTTTCATAATTTTAACATAATTTTCTTTCATTCTATGTAATAACATTTCATCTACTGGAAGAGCATCTGCTGTTTTAATTGTATCATTATACATTACTGTAAGATATGTTTGAAGAACTTCATGCATTGAAGTTCCAAATAATGTATGAATGCTATCAGTATATTCGCCTAAATCGTCAATATAATTTAATTTCCATTTATGTGAACAAGTAATCCATTGATTATATTGACTATAACTTATTCGTTTCATTTACCCCATTTTCCTCGTGATACTATAGTAGCCATAACCCCATAATTCGAAACATCTAAATAAGCATCTTCTAATGGTTCATCTTTTACAGCTTGTTTACCACCATTTAATAACAATGTTTTAATTCTCTGAATTTTATCATTCATTCGAAAAAATAAACCTTGAAGTGATAACTTTACTTCTGCCTCAGTTTGTAATTGCGTACCGACTGAAATATTACCTGGACCATAATCGTGTTGTTTGTGAAGAAATAACTCATATTGTTCTCGTTGAATCTTCTTAAACTCTTGTGTCATCTCAGGCCATTCAAGTTCCATTTGTTCAACTATTGTCAAATCAGGATTATTTTTTGCATACTTTTTGACTGTTTTAGAGTCTGTTATAACTTTCATCCTACTTCGCCTGCAGTATAGCCTCCAATAGTACCAAGTACATTCAATCCAGCCTCTTCTATTTTTTCAGGTTCAACACCCCACTTTTGGCAGAGCTGTCCTAATTCTAACATACCACCTTCTGTAAGCATATAC
>CALBXV010000512.1 GCA_937890045.1 uncultured archaeon | reverse complement strand
GAAAGCTATACCGTGGTTTGCTATGGCTGCTCGACTACAGACACCGGGGCAATCTTTAGGTGAGGCTACAACAGCAGCTATAAGTGATTATACAACCCTGATAAATCAGGCCAGAGAAGCAGCTAGAGATGATAGGGAAGAAGAAGCTCGTTCTCTTTATAATAGGGCTTTAGCTTTAGGTCAAATCGCAGATGCGTGGGCAGATTTCAATCCATCTGGTGGTGGACTTTCCCATGACCAAGAGATGAGAGGTTATGCAACATTATATAACCATACTAAAGACGAAATTGCAGAACTTACAGAAGACTTTAAAAAGGCGAATCAGTACGAACAGCGCGAGGAAGCTGTCAAGATAAAGAAAAGACTAGACATTTTAAAAGCAAAATTAACAACAATTTCTATGCAATGGAAACAACTAATGGAGAGCCGAGGTTTGCGTAGGGGTATAGGTTATGTGCCTATCCAACAACCCGAATCTGTATAATAAAGGATTAAGTTAAATGGCAGAAATGACTTTTTTAAACCCCGATAGTGGTAAAGAAGATGTTGTTAACGTTCCGGATCAGTTTGTATCTGATCCATCCCTTAGTAACGAATGGTATAACAGAGTATACAGGCCATATCTAGATTCAGGATTAGAAGCAGCTACTATAGATCCAGATCATCCGTGGTCAGCTTTACCTGATTCACTAGCGCGTGGTGTTTATCGTTTTGGACAACTAGCTAATGTTATGCAGGTTCGTCTTGGATGGGATAATCCAGAGAATGCTTCAAAGGATATACAAGATTACCAGACACATATTGATAAATTACCGTACAGTGAAAACACTCTAAAATTTTTAGAGAAGGTTAGTGAGATACATGATGAGAAAGGTTTTTGGGGAGGATTAGGAGAATACATAGACGCTGTTACCGATGAGGGTGGAGCGGGTGCTTTATTGGATGTTACTTTAGAATCCTTGGGTATCTTTGCTCCAACACTCGCTGCGGGAATTGCTACAGGTTTATATCCACCGGCTGGTATAGCGGCGGCGTCGGTTGTTATGGGATTAGGTAGTGCTGCTACTGAGTTTGGAGCTTCTTCCTTAGAAGCTATGGATGATTACCTAAGAGAAACCCAAAATACTGATGTTTCAAATGATAAGGCAGTAACCGAACTTTTCCAGAACGAAGAAAAGATGGACGAGTTCACAGATTTTGCGATGAAGAGGGGCATCCCCATTGGTTTGGTGGATGCTCTTTCTGTTGGGCTTGCAGGAAAAACATATGCCGCTATTACCAGAAGTAAAAAAACAGCAGAGAAAGTCACCAAGACTGCAAAAGCAGCAAAGAAAGCTGCTAAAAAAGCAGGGAAAAAAGCACCTCCAGTAATGGAACAAGAAGCTTCTATGCTAAGAAAAGCAGCTGGTATAGCAACAGAAGCTCTTGTGGTTCAGCCGGGTTTAGGTGGCTTTGGTGAGTACATGGGTCAAACAGTATCTGGTCAGAAAAGAGCGTGGGGAGAAATCTTTACAGAAGCTGCTGCAGAATTACTACCGGGTGCTGGAGAAACTGCATTAGGTATGGCCCTTGCTGCAAAGCAAAAAAGAAAGACAGCCCGTATAAAAGAAATGATAAAGGACCAAGAAAAAAATGAGAAGCTATTAATAAATTCTGTACACACACATGAAAAAGTAAAAGGCATGTCTTCAGCTAATGCAAATGAAATAATTAAGGATCAGCTAGGGCCAGTTGCAGGTACAGAAGATGAAGCAATACGTATGAATTGGATTTTTAATAACGATGGTTTGAATAATGTAGGGGCTGTTTTTATAAAGAATATTTTAGATGAGGCAGATGGTTTAGGTCAAGTTAAAGAAGGTAACGCTGCTACCATATATAATACAGAAACAGTAGCACCTATTTTAGAAAAGTTTGGTATTACCAATGCCAATAGTGCGGCAATTATTAGTAGCCAATTAAAAAAGCGTGGGCTTATTAAAGAAACAAAAGATGGTGGTTGGGTTTATACTGCTGAAGCAGAAAAGTTTGCTAGTACACTTTCTCCAGCCGAAGAGGTTGCTGTTAAATATGAAGAAGAAAAGAAAGAATTTGAACAATTACAACAAGAAGAACAATTTGAAAAACAAACCGAAAATAAAGTAGTTGCTGGTGTTACTTACGATTCTGTTGAGAAAACAAACATTAATGGTCAAGAAGTTATCATTGCAAAGAACAAAGGTGATTCTATATTTCGGGTATACATAGATGATAAATTAGTAAATGCTGCAGCAAATAGAAAAGAAGCAATTGAAATTGCTACAGTATCAGCAAGAGCAGAACCACTTAAAGGTATACCAGAAGTAGAGCCACCTGTCCCACCAATTGAAGATCTTAAGGTAGGAGAAAAGTATAATTTCTTTACACCTAAAGGCGAAACAGTTGAACTTAAAGTCTCCAATATAAATGATGAGGGTGTTGTTGAGGCAATAGATAAAGATGGTACAAAAGAAATTATTGGTGAGAAGTTTGGTTTTGAATCAACTGTATCCCCTGATTTTGTATTGAGTAACTGGAAAGAAGGACAGACTCCTGTTGGTTCATTAACTATAGATGAGTTAATTGAAGCTGAAAATACTGTACAAAAAAAACATGACACAATAAAAAATAAGGATACACCAAATGAATTAGTATTTTCTCTGGTTCGTGATGCCCACGCTATTAATTTTGCTAAGAGGCGAATGGTAGGAGAAAAAGCCACTATTATTAAAAAAAGAAGGGAAAACGCACCTTCGGCTCCAACTATAGCCGAAATAGCAGATAAAGAAAAAGTAGTAGAAGAAGAAGGAGTAACTGATAAAGACGAAGTACTAACAGTAGATGGTCCATCGGGTGTTACGACTGTAAGCGACGCTATACTAAAACTTAAAGGAGCAGAATATAAAGAAGCAAAAGCACGGGGAATAAGAGATTTAGATTTTTGGGATGATACAGCGATGAACTCAATAACAAATAATCCATTAGTGGGAAAAGAATGGGAAGTTGTTCCAGATGGTTTTCCAATCCCTATTCTTACAGATAGGGGTTTTGCGGTTCATAAATTAAATACTGAACAGGTTGAAGAGTTAATAAATAAGAAAGTGTTAACTCTTCAAGAAGTGGACGAAAGAACATCGCCGATGTTTATTTTTAAACGACAAGAAGCCACTATTAGTTTAACTGGTACGTATCTTAATAATTATGGAGTCTTAGATAGTGGTGAAACTTTTAGTCAGTGGTTGATAGATGAAGAAGGAATAGACGAAAAGGAAAAAACTGTTAAACAACTATATGAGCTACAAGAAAAGTTTTTAAGGGAACAAGACATTAAGTCTACATCTAGAAAAAAGGGTGAAAAACCTGCCTATATGGTACCTTCTCAATATCATAAGGGTAAAAGGAAGGGAAAAAAGGAATTTGCAGGTGATTGGGATAAAGCAAGAAAAATATATAAAACTTATAGAGAGGGAGATAAAAAACAATATAAGACAGTACTGAGTCAAGTAGATTCATTTTTTAGTTTTGTTTATTGGGCTTTAAAACAAGAGGAAATTATCGAAACATTTAAAGACCAGTCTGTCAGAGATGCCAAAAATTTAAGAGAACTTGGTGGTCAATATTGGGCTAACATGAGTAGAAAAAGAGCCGAAGAATTTTTAAAACTTGAAGAAGAGTTTGCAGGTGATTTTGTATTTCGATTAACAGAAGAAGAAATAAAATTTTTATATTGGAAATATCAAAAACATCTTATCCATGAATCAGGTGGAGGACTCTCATACGATACCGCAAGAAAATATTCTCAGAATATAGGTGTTTATTTTAGGTTTCTAACAGGAACAAAAGGTGGTGCAGCTCAATATAGAGCAAAAGAAAAAGGTAGTAAAACTATATTAGAAAAGGCAGGGCTTGAAAAACCTAGAATGGGATATGATCCTTTAGAAAAATTTGACCATCTATCCCGTAATCCTTTAATGGGTGTACCTCCATTATCTCGTGAAGAATTATTTAATATAATTAATGATATGCGTTTAAGAATTGGTATAAAATGGCAAGCATTAAAAAATGGAGAAGCTGAAAAGACTGGTGAAAGGATTGAAGAATGGAATAGTTTTCTGGATCTTATACGTTTTTCAACCATATTTAGTCTAGGAACTCGTGGTGGTTTTCGTCAGCAAGAAATTCTCCAACTGGATTTTAAATCAGTATTAAAGAACTTGCCACTTGACCA
>CALBXV010000511.1 GCA_937890045.1 uncultured archaeon | reverse complement strand
AGGTGATATTATTGCTTATCACAATGAAACTACAGTTGATTGGTTAGGTGGATTCCTGCAAGGATCTTATTCTTCAGGTCCACTTTCTGCTTATGGTATGGCTGGAGTATCAAGTATTAAATACTCTTACCAAGATCATTTCACAGTTGCTGATGAAGTAATAAAAGCTGAAGCTATTAGTACTACTCAGTTCAAAGGTGGAGCAATGTACGATGTTTCCGATAACGTTAGTGTTTTTGGTAACTTTGGTATTGTTGAAAAACCACCCATCATGGATAATGTAATTTATTTTGATGGTACAGTTGCTTCAGATCCTGCAAACGAAAGATTCGTCAGCTCAGAAGCTGGTGTAAACTTTTCGTCAGCTGTTGGAAATATCAAGGTTGGTGCATACAGTACAGATTGGAAAGACAGAAATCTTACCAAATCTGTAACATCTGGACAAGGTTCCAGTGGTGATACTGATGTTATATTCCTAAGTGGAATTAATCAGAAACACCAAGGTATTGAAGTTGAAGCTTCTACACAAGTACTTGATTTACTTAGATTAGATGCTATAGTAAGTATTGGAACTTGGAAGTTCGATGGTGATGCCGATGGTAACTATCAAGAAGATGAGTTTAACGAAGATGGTCAAGTCATTGGACAAACAACCACTCCGTATTCTTACGCACTTGATGGTTTGTTTGTAGGTGATCAACCTCAAACATCTTACGCACTTGTTGGAACTCTTACTCCTGTAAAAGGATTACAATTACAGGCAGTATACAATCAGTATGATGATAATTATTCTGATTGGAGTCCTGACGCAAGAGAGTATGATGGTTCAGACGCCGATGCAGATAGAGAACAAGTATGGAAAGCACCTGGATATTCCAAAGTGGATTTACATGCTTCATATGCCCTACCTACTATTGGTGGGTATAACTTCACCGCTTTTGCACATATATTTAATGCGACAGACGCAATATTTGTACAAGATGCAGTGGACCATAGTCAATATAATAGCTATGGGGACAAAGTTCACGCAGCACATAATGCTGAAGTATTTCTTGGAACACCAAGATACTTTAATGTAGGAATGTCTGTGAATTTTTAGATGGCTTATTGGGGAGTTGAAATATACTCCCCATTTTCCATAAAAAGAATCTATATAGGGTTTTAGTTGTATATTCCAGTATCGAAAATGGGGTTTTTATAATCTAAATGTTTCAAAATATTTATTACGATAATTACAAAAAGAAAGTACATATTTGGGATGATCGGAAAGGTCATGTAGTTCTACCCTATAAGCATTATGCTTACATTAAAGATAGGAATGGTAGAGACGTATCGTTATATGGTGATAGATTAAAGAAAATTTATAAATGGGAAAAAAATCAAACTGGGTTATATGAATCTGATGTTAATCCTGAAATGAGAACCCTTGTAGATACTTATACTGATTCTGATGATATGTCAGAAGGTCATCGTATTATGTTTTTTGATATTGAAGTTGAAGTTACTAAAGGGTTTCCGTTACCTTCAAAAGCGGAAAATAAAATTACATCTATCGCATTATATGATTCAATAATGGATAAATATTACTGTTATGTTCTTGATGAATCTCTTAGTTTAGATGTAGATTTTGGTGAAAACATAACCGTTGAAGCATTTTCAAGTGAACCAGAACTTTTAAATAGGTTTTTTGTTAAATATAGGGAAATACAACCAACTATATTAAGTGGATGGAATACTAATAATTTTGATATTCCATATCTGTATAATAGAGCTAGTCAAATATTAGGACAAGATGTAGCAAACTGTCTTTCTCATATTGATCAAGTACATTACAGTAATTATCGTCAACAATTTGGAATTGCTGGAGTATCTTGTTTAGATTATTTAGCGTTATATAAACGATTTACATTCAGTCAAAAATCTTCATACAGATTGGATGATATAGCAAATAGTGAATTAGGGATAAAGAAAATTTCTTATGAAGGTACACTTAATGATTTATATGAAAGTGATTTAAAAAGATTTGTTGAATATAATATTCATGACGTTAGATTAGTTAAAAAATTGAATGATAAGTTAGATTTTATTGATATAGCTAGAGGTATTTGTCATTTAGGTCATGTTCCTTATGAGGATATTCATATGTCAAGTAGATATCTTGAAGGAGCTATTTTGGTATATTTAAAAAAGTTAGGTATAGTTGCTCCAAATAAAGATCCAAGGGGAAAAGAATTAATTAAAAAGGATGAAAAGTTTATTGGTGCTTATGTTCAAGATCCACAAAGAGGTAAATATGAATGGGTTTATGATTTAGATATTACCTCTATGTATCCATCTACAATTATGAGTTTAAATATATCCCCAGAGACTAAGGTTGGAAAAGTAGATGGTTGGAATGCTAGAGAGTTTGTAACAGGTATAAATAAAACATATACTCTTGTTAATAAAAGTGGTAAAGAAGTTAAGTTATCAGAGGTAAAATTAAAAGAATATTTAGATAATAATAACGTTTCAATTTCTACAAATGGTGTAATTTATAGAAATAATAAAAAAGGTTTAATACCATCTCTACTTTCATCGTGGTTTGATAAAAGAAATGAATATAGAAAGCTTATGAAAAAGTTTGCAGATGAAGATAATATGGAAAAGTATCAGTATTTTAATAGAATGCAGTATATTCAAAAAGTTGTATTAAATTCATTGTATGGTGTGTTAGGATTGCCAGTATTTCGTTTTTATGATTTAGATAATGCTGAAGCAGTTACTACTACTGGACAGGAATTAATTAAATATACAAAAGTTATTGGTAATCATTTTTATAATAATGAATTAGGTGATGATAAAGATTATTGTATTTATATTGATACTGATTCAGTGTTCTTTTCTGCATTACCTATAATTGAAAAACGTTTTCCAAATCAAAAATTAAGTGATGTAATGATGACTCAAAGAATTAGTGAGATTGCATCAGAAGTTCAAAGTTTTATTAATAGAATGTATGGTCAATTTTCAAAGAGATTTTGTAATATTGATAATCATAGATTTGAAATTAAGCAAGAAATTATAGCGAGATCTGGATTGTTTATTGTTAAGAAAAGATATGGAATGAAAATTATTAGTGATAATGGAGTTAAGGTTAATAAAATATTAATGAAGGGAATAGATACAGTTAGAAGCAATTTCCCTACAGCTCTTAGACTAATACTTAAAGAAGTTTTAGAAGATATATTATCGGATGTTCCAAAGGAAAAAATTGATGAAAGAATATTAAATTTTAAAGATAAAATGAAAACTATGGATATAGATGAAATAGCAACACCTACTACAGTAAAAGGTATGAGTAAATATTTGCAAGCAGATGAACAAAATACTTCTATGTTTTCAAGATATTATAAAGGAGCTCCAGTTCACGTTAAAGCTGCACTTGCATACAATGATTTATTGAAACATTTTAATAGAGATAAGAAGTATAGTAAGATAGAAAATATAAGTAAAATAAAATGGGTGTATTTAAAAAAGAATCAATATGGATTGGAAACTTTAGCGTACAAAGGTCATGAAGACCCTATAGAAATTTTGTCGTTTATAAGAGAAAGTGTTGATTATGATAAAATTTATAGTAAATCATTAAAGAAAAAAATAACTATGTTTTACGATACCATGGATTGGGGAGAACCAACTGATGCTAGTAAGACTATAGAAAGATTCTGCTAGTAAGACTATAGAAAGATTCTTTTAATTTTGAACAAACTCACTTATATATATGTATATATAGGTTATAATAATAAGGAGAAAGTAAAATGGATAAACATAAATTGACTCGGTTTATTGATAAATATCATTTAGGTGGTAATGTCAATTCAGTCATTTTGAACAGTGGTAAGAAAAAGTTACAGACTAGATTTATGACTGGAGACAAATCACTTTTAGGTGAACTATCAATGAATGGATGGTCTTTTGAAGACATTAGTCTTGGAGTTTATGATACAGAACAAATGGTTAAGCTTTTAGGAGTTTTATCTGATGACGTTGAATTAAACTTGATGAAGGCTGGAGATAAGGCTATTGCATTAAAAGTAGATGATTCTAATGCTACAGTTAACTATATGTTATCAGATTTATCGGTTATTAATAATCCCCCATCACTAAAAGATCTTCCAGAATTTGGATTACAGGTAAAAGTTGATAATACTTTTATTCAGAAATTTATAGCTGGAAAATCTGCATTATCAGATACGGATAGTTTTACTGTGATAACAGATAATGATGTAGTTAAATTAGTTATTGGGTATTCAAAGATAAATACAAATAGAGTTACAATTCCAGTAAAAACAGAAACTTATGTTGATATGAAAAAAGTTTCTTTTAATGCTGATTTATTTAAGGATGTATTAGTAGCAAATAAAGAATGTGAAAGTGCAGTACTTGAAATTAGTGAACAAGGATTGGCACGTATAAATTTTAAAGTAGATGAATATGATGCTACTTATTATTTAGTTGCAATTACTGATGTTGACTAATGGAAGAGTATGTTGATACTTCAAAAGTATCACTTAGATTAGTTTCAAAACCAATAGCTAGGAAGTTTATAGAGAAGAATCACTATAGTGGTAGATTATCTTCTTGTAGATATCCAATAGGCATATTTTATCAATCTGATAATGAACATAAGTTTTTTAATGAAAAAGAAGAAAAACTTATTGGATGTATTGCTTACGGATATCCAATAGGTAGAAGAGTTCTAGGTTCAATATTTAAAGAGGACTTAGAACTTACTACTAAGAATATATTGGAACTAACTCGGTTAGTTATTTATGATGATTATGGAAAAAATATAGAATCGTTTGTTATTTCACAATCATTTAAATGGTTAAAGAAAAATGCACCAGATGTAAAGGTATTGATTTCATATGCCGATCCAGAGCAGAATCATACTGGAAAAATATATCAAGCAACCAATTGGTTGTATCAAGGATGTGGAGATATTCAAATGGCTCCTACGTTTAGTTTGAAAATAGAAGAAGATGGAGAATGGATTCATAGTAGAACTGTTTACTCTATGTATGGTAGTAGTAATGCTGAACATTTAAAAAATCGAATTGGACATACATTTTGGTTAAAGAAGGAAGCAGAAAAACATAGATATTTATTTTTTATTGGTAGTAGAAAAGAAAAGAAACTATTTATTACTAACTTGAAACATCCTCAGTTACCTTATCCAAAGGAAGCTATCAATAAAGCAGAAGTTATTAAACACGAAGTACACGAAAAAGGATTTTATGACGAGTAATACATTATGGGTAGAAAAATATCGGCCTTCCTCTCTCGACACATACATTGGGAACGATCATCTCAAAAGTAAAGTGTCGGTGTATATAGAGAGTGGCGACTTACCACATCTTCTTCTATATGGGAAGGCTGGTACAGGTAAGACCACTCTCGCAAAAATATTAGTGAATCAGATAGAATGTGATTATCTATATATTAACGCATCAGATGTAAGAAGAGTTGATGATTTGATACCTAAAGTTAGAAATTTTGCTTCTACAATTGGTTTTAAAGATAATAAAATTATTACTTTAGATGAGGTAGATTATATAAGTCCTCATTCCCAAGCTGCTCTTCGTAACCTTATGGAAACATTTTCAAAACATTGTAGATTTATCTTGACTTGTAATTATGTAGAGAGGATCATAGACCCAATACAAAGTCGTTGTCAGTCTTTTCAAATAATACCACCTTCTAGGTCAGAAGTTGCACAAAGAATGGTTCAGATTCTCAAAGAGGAAAATATTGTTTATGAATTAGATGATTTGAAAATATTAGTAAATTCTGGATACCCTGATATTAGACGAGTTATAAATTCTGCGCAACGACAGTCCATTAATGGTAAGTTGGTAGTTGATAAACAGAGTATAGTAGAGAATGATTATAAGTTAAAGTTATTAGAAATATTAAAGACACAAGATAGAAAAAGTGCATTTAAAAATATAAGACAGTTAGTAGCAGACTCTCAGATTAGAGATTTCGCAGATTTGTTTAGATTATTATATGATGAAGTAGATAGTTATGGAAAGGGTCATGTAGCTGAATGTATTTTAGTAATTGCTAAGTATGAGTTAAGTGATGGTCAGGTAGTTGATAAGGAGATCAATGCTATGGCTATGTTAATTGAACTATTGGGAGTAATAAAATAATGGACGAAAAATATTGGGGTGAAAAGAAAGCCCCACAAAAATTAGTACAAAAACCAAAACCAGAAGAAAAACATATAGCAGTTCACGAAAATAAAATTTATTTTTATGCAAATGTTAATCGAGAATCTGTTGTAGAATTAAATAAAAAGGTGGGTGAGATAGAATCTAAAAGTTTAACCCTTGCAAATAATTTAGACATAAATCCACCTTCAATTAAAATACTCATAAATTCAGGTGGTGGTTCGATTACCGCAGGTATTTCATCAATGGATACGGTATTAAGATGTAAAGTTCCTGTTGAAACTTATGTAGATGGATTTAGTGCGAGTGCAGCAACATTTATTTCAGTAGTTGGTGGGAAGCGATTTATGAGTAGAAATTCTTATATGTTGATTCATCAACTATCTTCATCATTGTGGGGAAAATATTCTGAAATAGAAGATGAGAAAAAGAATTTAGATTTAATGATGGAAACTATTAAAAATGTATATAAAGAGTATACAAAAGTTCCAATGAGAAAGTTAGATGAAATATTGAAACATGATTTACTATGGGATGCTAACACTTGTTTAAAATATAGGTTAATAGATGAAGTTATCTAATGTCAAAGAAAAAGAATGAAACAAAAATTAAAAAGGAAAAGAGAGTTAGTGGGGCTGGTAAAGGTGATAAACTCAGAAGAGGTATCTCTGTAGATGAGTGGGGTAAAAAGTGGGAAGCGATCTTCCGTAAAAAAGAAAGCGCCGTGGTTGTGGACAAAGGATCTACTGACGAGTCAGAAGGAACGACTTGAAGATTATGAAGATTATGAAGTAAAAAGTTGGACGAACTATATGATTAATCGGTTTTTATCTATGAAAAGTGATTGGATAGAAGTAGTTAATGAAGTTCAAAAATATCCATTAAGTTCAAAAGAATTATATCGAGTTTATAGAGATATTTTACCAAGAAGAAATCAATTTTTAAAATATGTTAAAGGAAAGAAGAATATGAATCATGAACAATGGGTAATAGATCTTGTTGCAAAACACTTTGAAATAAGTGAGTCTGAAGCAATATCTTATTTAGAGATATATTATCTTTCAGAGCAAGGTAAACAAGATCTTTTAACCCTAATACAAAGTTATGGTGTGGATCCTAAGGAATATAAGAAACTTAATTTGCGATGAAAGTTAGAGATTTTACGGTAGAAGAAGTTCTTCGTAGATCTATTGCACCATTTATTGAAAAGTATCATTATTCTCAAAATGTAAATGGAGTTCAAAGTACTAATTGTTTTGGGTTATATAAAGAAGGGAATTTTGGTTTACCAACTATGATAGGTGCTATGATGTATGCATGGCCTTCAATGCCAGCAACGGCTAAAAAGTATAATCCTGACGATCCACTTAGAATATATGAACTTAGAAGGTTAGTATGTATTGATGATACTCCAACAAATACAGAAAGTTATTTTATAGGACAGACATTAAAATGGTTAAAGAAAAATACAGATATTCAAGTTATAGTATCATTTGCAGATCCTCATCATGGACATAGTGGAGTGATTTATAAAGCTTCAAATTTCATATACAAAGGAAAGACTGGAAAGGGCAGTATTTTAATGGTAGATGGAAAGGAAATGCATTCACGTTCCTTAAATCAACGAAAACGTCCATATAGTAGAGAAATTAAGAGAAGGTATGATGCGGGAGACCCTAATATCTTTGTAAAAAAATTACCATCAAAGCACATTTATGTGTATTATTTAGATAAGCGAGTAAGGAGAAAGTATGAATAATAAAGAGTTGCAATTAATGTATAAAGAATTAGATTATGGTTTAGATTTACATAATAATGTAGTCTACTTATCAGATTCATTAGACATTACTGATGTTAGATATGTAAGTTCTAGATTTGAAGTGTGCAAAAGAGTAAATTCAGATAAACCTATAAATTTAATATTATCATCTTATGGGGGAGATGTTTATTCTATGTTAGGAATTATTGATTTTATGCAATCATTTGATGTTAAAGTAAATACACGTTGTTATGGAGCAGCTATGTCGGCAGCAGCTGTAATTTTAGCATGTGGAACTGGAGATAGAAGTATGTCTGAAAATGCTACTGTAATGATTCATGAAGGTTCTATTTTTGAAGAAGGAAAGGTTTCTGATATTCTTAAATCTTCGGATCATTTAAAAGAATTACATGAAACTATTAATAAAATATTATCAGACGTATCTGCTAAATCTAGAGAGTATTGGGCTGAAAAAACAAAAACAGATTTGTATTTAACGGCAAAACAGTGTTTAGAGTATGAAATAATAGATAAAATAGAAGGAGTGTAAAATGGCTAAGACAAAGATGATAAAAGAAGCCAAAAATAAACAACCATATGGAAATAATAAAGAAGATAACTTGGATGTTACTTCTATAATGGAAAAAGAATATCCTACAATGATGGACGAATTCAAAAGGATACAACGGGAGCAATATGAATTATTTGCAGTAAAGCAACACGATTATGGTCCTCATAATATTTCTATGGGAACTGAATTGAGAAATGAAAAGGAAGTTAAATTAGCACTTACTGCTTTAACTGTTAGAATTAATGATAAAGTAAATAGATTAGTTAATTTAATTATTCGTAGAGATTCAGAAGGTCAAGCTGAACCAGTAGAAGATGCATTTGCAGATTTATCTGTTTATGGAATTATAGCACGAATTGTAATAAATGGTAAATGGGGTAAATGAAAGTAGTTAGCTACAGTCAATTTTCTCAATGGTCTTCCTGTCCACATAAGTGGAAGCTAAATTATATAG
>CALBXV010000510.1 GCA_937890045.1 uncultured archaeon | reverse complement strand
CAGTGTGGGATGGGTCAACGCTATCAGGTTATCGCTGTTTATGATACGATAAGGCTCCGACGTACCGCCATACATATTTGAAACATCTATATTTAGGTGAGTTATATTATTATTTCCATCTTGTGTTGCAATATATTCGGTGGGAACAAAATTAGGATCGGGTAACTGGGCATTCAAAAAAGTAGCCTGATCTATTATTGTAGTTCCCGCAGGAATAGGGTCGTAGGTAGAACCGGGGTTCAAATCGTTATAAATGTTGCCACCCGGATTTGGCGGTACGAGACCCGTTGCATATGGTGGTGATATTTTCCACGGTTTATAAAATTGATCATTTGCCATTTATTAATTCTCCGCTAATACCCAACCCTGTGCAGCATTGTAATACACTAAAGTAATAGCTGCTCTATAGGTTGTAATAGATAATGCAAGGTCTTCCCCTACAATTTTTAGTCCGTTTTGGTATACTGTTAATGCGCTAGTTGTAGCAACATCCATTGTAAAGTCTACTGCACCACCATTACCTAAAACAGCATCTGCAATCGTAATGGTATCATCTACTGCATGTCCACTACCACCAGTAACAACTGTAACAGATGTAACATCACCAGTGCTGTCTACTATAATATTAAATGTACCCACTGTACCTGTTCCAGAGGATGTACCAGTTACTCCGGTATATGTATTTGGTCCGGTTCTTAATGCATCAGCTCCACTAAATGTATCCATGGTTAAAGCTCCACCAGCTTGTCCAGTACCATCTATAATTCTAATTTCATCACCTAAAGTAGCTGCGGCCGGTAGAGTAATCACTACTGCCGTACTTGTATCTACTATTAATTTATCTCCAGCAGTTGCAGTATAGTCTCCTGTTTTTTCAACCCAAGTCGAACCCCCGGCTGTTGGGTCTCTGTGTGCTGGTCCATTACCTACATATCCAGCTGGCATTAGTTAACATCCTCCAATAGAGAGCAAATTACATCAGCTGAAGATGCTACACTAGCTGCTACTTTAAGCACTTCGGCAGCTTCTAAAACAATCTTTTGCCCTGATACTGCTTTTAAAGCGCCGCCAACCGGAACAGGAGCTTTCTTAACCAAATACACTTCAGTTCCGCCGGAAGTTAAAGTTACACTAACTGTAATGTCATCTGTAGCATGAGTATTTGCTATATCTAATTCTAAAAGAACAGTTGCCATTGCTGCAGGAGTTGTATATAGTGTTGTAAAAGCTCCTGTGTCTATAGCTATATCCTTAGCTATTTCATTTTTAAAATCATTTGCCATTTTTTTGTCCTATCCTAAAGCCACCGCCAAAGCGATAGATCTTTTTCTTTCTATTTTTGAATTTATTCCTTCTACCAAATCAGTAGGTATTCCTGAAAAAGGAGCATTTAAATCTCCAATATCACCAACATCTTCAGCTGTTAAATTATAACTATCTTTCCATAGAGCTAAAGTAGCTGAATCTGGTACGTTTCTATCTGCCATTATTCTTTACTCCACATCATTCGTCATTACGAAAATCCATTTTAGAAGCTCTTTTCTGCCCATTTTAGTTCTAACTGCTTCTACTATATCCGTAGGTGTTGTATTATAAAGGTATTTATTTAAATCTCCAATATCACCCACGTCTTGAGCTGTAGCGTTATAAGTATGAGCAAACTCTTGTACCGTATTGGTTTTTGTAATGTTTCTATTTGCCATCATCAATTCTTCCATCTACAAGAGCTACTAATAAATTTTTAATTTCCGTTAGTTCTGTTTTTATAATATTTATCTCTTTACTTTGTTCTTCTATTTGATCTTTCTGATCTTTTAAATTTTGATGCCTTCGTTTGACAGCTGCATAAGCTGCTCGATTGTTCGACAAAACAGCACCTGAAAATTTATCTTTAACTAGATCAGGATGTCCTTTTATTTTTAGGTCCATATTATACTGCCAAAGCTAATGCTCTAAATTGTCGTAATAATGGAGGCTTTGCTGTATTCAATGATTGTAATACAATCTTCACAGCAAAGGATGAAAAATCTTCTAATGGTAATGTTGTTGTAGCTACATCATCATTATTGCCTGCTGTAAATTCATATTCCCTAAAATCATTCATAGAAAGTGATATCGGCACTTCTTCATCAGGATTGCCTGTATCATTAAATGGCACCCAACCAATATCTCCAAAAACCTGCTCAGAATTAGATCGCTTGATTCTATAATACACTTTTAACCCAGCCTCAGATTGTACTGATGCATCAAACATAACTTTAATTGCTGTGCTTGGTTGCCTCAAATTAATTTCTTTAGTCATATATATTGCTGTATTATTATCACCTTCTGGAGCACTAGAATCTTTAAAAATATTAGCCGTTAAAGCACCAACGTCACCAACATTATCTACTTTGTTAATTCTATTAGAGATAGCTATAACACCAGATTGTCCTTTACCAATATCTATAACCGGTGACATTTCATTTCTACTAGAATTTAATTCTGCCGAAAATCTCAATGATTTCTTGCCTGCCAATTCATTAGCTTCATTAATAGGTGAAGCTATAATATGAGGTTTAGTAAAATTATAATTCTCATATAACGGGAACTCAAACTTAGAAGCATTTGGTGTTCTAACAAAAGAGGTCTGATAAAATGCACCAGAATCTGGAGAACCTAAAGTCTTACCAGAAGTTACTTGTGCATACGTTTCTACACTGGTAGCTGGATTATCTATCATTCTAATTTTTGCATATAGTGTATCATAAGGCACATTCTTTGTTATAAGTGCATTTATACCACCGGCAGACATTGTTCTTGTAGGTGGTGATGAAATTGGAATATCAAAACTATCAATTTCCATTCCGGTAATAGCTGTATGTGTTTTATTAATTTCAGTTAGTGGTACTCCATTAAGAACATAACACTGAACAACACTATCATCGCTATGTGTAGCTGCTGTAGTACCATCTAGTCCGCGGACACAACCAGTTAAATCGTTGCCAGACACACCACTATAAGTTATAACCTCATCATCAATTTTAATCCAACCAGTAGTTGGGAAATTAGTAGATGAAGTTAATGTAATAGTTGTATCTGCCGCTGTCAATGTGGCACCTTCATTTAATGTAGTATCTGATATTTCTGAATGTACGTCTTTAATGATAACGTTGTTTATATTATCATACATACCATGGCCAAACATTTCAACTTTAGCTTTATTATTCACAGCAGTATCAAATACAATAGGATTTTTCTTTAAGTATCTTGTAGTTCCATCAGATTTTGGAACAAACCCCTCACTTCTTCCTAAAGGCTGATTAGTCATATATAAATTGCCGGTTTTACTTATATCAAATGTAGCTCTATAAAGTTGGAATTTTAAATCTTCATACTGAGAAGCTGTCCATGTAGAAGCGTTCTGTGATTTGAATAATGATCCTAAATAAGGCTGTTCACTAATAGCTGAAGTTCCTCCAATATCAATTTCCCCTAATCTTGAAATCCAAACTTTATAATCTAAAGAAGAACTAATTAATACTATACAATATTCTTGGTCAGCATCTAGCTGCTGAGGCCATTCAAAGGTAAATACTGTGGGTAAAGAAGCATCACTGGAAACATTTACTTCTGAAGCTTCAAGAGTAATTTGGCTTCCAGGCATAGCTGTATCAGTTGGGTAACCATTTACCACTGTACGCAATTCACAACGAACTGGCGCTGGGGCCGCGGTTGTGTCTTTTTCTCCAAAGAACACCTCCACTTTAGTAGCAAAAACTCCATGTGGGAATTGTGGTTCTTGAATCATAATTGTCTGAGCAATAGGATCAAACCAACCATGGAATCTTTCACCTTCGACCGAGACAGTGTCGGAGTCTGAAGAAGTAGCCGAAGCACTGGAAGTTAAATTGGGGTTATCAGTAGAATTTCTAGTTTCATATAAAGAATCATCTCTAGTAACTCTTCCCTGCCGTAAAGAATTTATCCTTTCTTGCTTAATTTGTTGTTGGCCAAAAGCATGATAAACTCCTTCTGCGGCAGTATCAATAGTCCCAACTATTTTACTATTAGAATCACTATCAGTTAATCTAAAAACTCCATCCCCAATTGGGAATCTCATACCAGTTTCATTAGGAATACTAAACGTACATTGCAATTGTCCTAATGAATCTGTTACCAATGGCATCCCTCTAACCCCACTTGAAACTGTAGGCCACTGTAATACACCATTACTATCTGTGTATTGGCTATGAGCTTGAATTGTAGTATTATCAGCTCCCCGCTGACTAATCGTAAATGTTGTTCCTGTTTTAGCTGAATATACCATTTTTTCAGAAGTGACTAACATGGTGCCATTGATATCAGTCCACCTATATTGGTTATTTGAACCTGAAGCTAAATCACCCGGATCAAAAGTTCTATCTGGTGAAACTGGATCTACCGCTCGGCTTATTGTCAATGCGCCCGGAGCATTAGGAAAACCTGCCGTATTACTTACTGTAACTGTTGTAGCTGATTTATCTATAGCGGTTGATAGGGGAGTTTCAGCTAAAGAAATACCAGAAGGCCTTACATAATTACCAACATCTTTATTATTAAAAAATGCATAAACTTGTGTATTAGGTTTCATACCAGTAACAGTTATTTCCACATCACGTTGGCGCATCCATGGAATAATTTCCATTGTAGTTTCATCACCAGCACTTCTAGTTTGTCTGAATTCTTCTAAATCAAATTGTGTACCAGTTCTAGACTGCTCTAAAGAAACTGTGCCGGACACCGTATTAGTTACTTCAGTTGTTATCTCGGTCGAAATGATATCGAATATCTGTCTACCGATTAAATCACCGGATGCCGTCCGGAGAATGTTCGGATCTACTCTTTGTCCTGTAACTTTCCCGCCATCAGAGGTCGTGGTTACATCGGTCTCCATACCTAATTGTAGGTCAACTGAATCTGTTTGCCAAGAATTCCAATCTATTCGGGTAGTTTTATCTCCCATCCAGGACAACCATTGGGCATAATCTCCTTCAACATTTACAGTAAAAGCAGGTTCTCTATCAGTATCAATCCACAAATCTGATTCTGGATCCAAGGTTACTATCCCTTCCCAAAAAATCACATTAAATGGATTAAGATTTTCTAATCTAGAAGCATATGGGTTACCATGATTAGCTAATTTAGTATCACTATAAGGCAACATAACCATATCAGTCCTTCTTACATAGTGGTCATCAAGCCGATCCGTATCTGTTGTATTTTCTTCAATTAACTCTACAGCCTGAACATCATGCTCAGGTCTAAATTCACCTTTAAACTTATCTACAGAGCCACTGTAATCTTCGTGATAGATATTTCCTACACCGTGATCTTTAAAGCTATCTACAATAAATCCTGTTTTAAATCTATCAAACCCATTAGCATCCAAAATTCTAAAATTTTCTGCTTCTTTTTCTAATAAAGATAAAGTTACTGTACGCTCAATCGACCTTATACGTTTTGAAAGACCAGTAATATCTTTCATCGTCCAACGCCTATTTGATGGAATAGTTAATTTCACATCACTTGTCCTACGAGTATATGGCCAAATATGGATACCACACAACATCATAGCTTTTGGAATTATTTTATTTGAATAAGCCGGATGTTTAGCTGAAGCGCCCTTTGATACAATAAGCTGACCTTTATCGTTTATATATAATTTATCAGCACGTCCTAAATAATATTGATAATCTAATTCTATAACCGAATTTGGTTGCGGTATATGTGTAAGAGAGGATCCAGTACCTTCAAAATCTCTATTATTATGTGAGAATGGAGATATCGTAGCTGAAATAGGTGTGC
>CALBXV010000509.1 GCA_937890045.1 uncultured archaeon | reverse complement strand
CCACTTCTTCAGAAGCAAATAATAAAAAATCTTTTAGGTTGAAGTTTGTATCAAATGGTGCATCTGCAAGTGATTTTGAGATAAACGATATATCAATAGTTTACAGATTAAAGAATGTGAGGTAGTATTATGCCAATGACAAGACAAGAGAGAGTTTCATTACATAAGAAGCAAGAAAGACTACAAGTTAAAGATGGTGTACCAACTGTAGATGAACTAAAAGATGGAGTTCCAGTATTAAGACAAACATCTGGTGGTCTTATTGAGTATGTTAAGCATAAGGGTGTTATATTTAAAGGAACTGTAAAAACAAGAGCATAATAGGAGTATATTATGGGATACGCACAAGCATTACTTGCAAGAGATGTTTATGATGAGAAGAAAGAACTTGAAGCACAAGCAAGGAAAAAGGATTTATGGAGTGGATTAGGACGCACTATAGGCACTCTTACTGCTTTGGGTATTACTGGAGGCATGGCAGCTCCGTGGGTAACAGGAGCATGGGCAGGAGGCTTGACTGCTGCGCTTGGTGCTGCTGGATCGTTTGCAGCTGGTGATATTGAAAAGGGTGACTTTTTCAAAGGTGAGAGGAAGGAGCTTAGGCATCGGCTTGATCCTTTAGGAGAAGAAAATATTGTTGGAGGAATCTCGGCTGCAGTAACAGCTGGTTTGGGTCAAAAGCTCAAAATGGCAGAGGAGATTGCGGAGGCCAAGAGACTTCTTCCAGACGATGCGACAGCGGATATGCTTAAAGCAGCTGAAGATGAAGTAAGAAAGAGGTGGGAAGGAAAGGGGCTTGATTTTGCTGGTAGTACGTTAGGAAAGACAAAAGCTGGACAATTTCTATTGGGAGCAAAAGAGTTTGGGTTAAAGGATACGTTAGCTAGGCATGGGATGAGAGGTGGTAAGGAATATGCAGAGAGAGTAACAAAGGAAGGTCTCACAGGGAATGTTCCAGGAATCTTACAAGAATATGAATTTGGTGGCGGGGAGGTCCCTGCGGGGGAGGTGATAAAAGCTCCGCTTAGGGGGGACGAATCTAGGTATGCCTTGCCAAGTTCTATATCGCAAATAACACAACAAGCACCTAGGGGAAGGCGTGATTGGACTTTTAGTCCATCTAGGGGTCTGTTTGATTGGTTACAATCAAAGGGTTTTTATAAGCCAGACTTAGAGGCTCACGAGAAATTGCTACCGTCGGACGAGAGATTTGTTTAAGGAGATACAAAAATGCATATAAACACTAAGGTAGTATTTGAATGGGATCAGGATAAGCAAGAATATTCAGAAGTATATTCTGAAGGATATGAGTACAGTGGTGATGTAGATTTAGCACACATGGACTGGCAAGAACACTATCACACGGGTGTGCGGCAGGATGTGGAATATGGTGCTGTTTTTGGACAAGGTTCAGAACCTCCTGGACAAGAAGAAGATCCATATTCAGGTCCAACAGGCTACCAAGATTATCAGTCATTGTGGGATCTATCTCAAGAAGGAGGAAGTTTGGCAGATTATCTAAAGAATGAATTTAAGATTGGTAAGAATTACCTGAAGTATATTACACCTTTTTCCGAAGAACCTTTTGAATTTTTAGAGACTGGCTTAGGATTAGAAAAAAAAGAATTAAGTACAGCAATGGGAACAGCAACATCTGCTACGACTAGAGGTCTTGGAGAAGCTCGTGGTGCAGTAGATACTGCATATGCACGGTCAAATATGGCTAATGTGGGTGGAATAACTAAAGGATTTGAGCAGCAGAAAGATA
>CALBXV010000508.1 GCA_937890045.1 uncultured archaeon | reverse complement strand
ATTTTTAATCCGTAAACCTTGCTCATAGTTTCTCTTTCTTTAGTTTAATTACATTTTCTTTTTGTGCTTCAACCACACTTTCCCTTTTTGGTTTTTTGGGTGAGGTTCTTGATATCATTAAAGTATTAGTTATAATTTCTCTTCGGTGTTGTACTTCACCGTTCATCATATCAAAGTACATTTTCCCAGTTGCTATCGACAGTTCCTCTAAATACTTGTCGGGGTTATTTAAGAAACCATCTATTTCTTGAAACAAACAATACTCTCTATCGGGAATATCCATCGACTCATTACACATCAAGAGATACGCTTCACGAAACTTCTTCTCAAAATCAGAATACCTATCGTTTTTTCTAATTCGTTCTATTTGGTCTATTAAATCAAATTCAAGTTCCATAATTAAAAATCCCCGTGTTCATCTTCGGGCCAACTAAAACCAAGCCGTTTAAGATATTTTGTATCGTCTTTGTCTTTTGGGTGTATGGTGAAGAAAATATAATCATCTTCCGCATTTTCTATTTCTGCCTCATCGGGAATATTCTCAATCAAACCTTTGAAATCCATCAAACACTCAATCATTTCAGCTTTTGTTTTTGAGTTTCCGAATATATGTTTTCCTCTAATTAATAGTTCCATCATTGACCGTACCAATTTCTTTGAACTGCCTCGTGCTTAACGTCTGTAATAATTTTATCTTCAAAAGCTACATTGATTAATTGTGGAACTGTTAGTGTTGACCACTCGGGTTTTTTATCAATAGGACCACCAGGCGGTCGTGTAATAAATCCACGTTGCTTATTCCACATAACTTTTACCCAGTCTTGTTGACCAAGGATAATTGCTTGTTTAACTGAACCACCTTTCTTGGACGCCTTACCAGTCCATTTAAAGTTTGCACACCAAACTCTTTCAACACCATCGACACTTACATAAGGGGCCAATACGTGTTCTTTTGGTTTGTCATCTAACATATGAAAAATTTTCTTTAACATATGATTGTCTTTTGTTTGGATTACATATTTTACTGGGTCGCCATCTGGGTCTTTTAAATTGACGGCAAACACTTTTAATAACTCACCCCAACTGTTTCCTCTAAATCTTACGAACTCGTGTCGTGTTGGACTTTCTTCATAGATTTCTTGTCCAGCGACTTCACCCGCTTCAACTTCCATAATTTGTTGGGTAGTTTTCTTTGCCTGGTCCACATCGAATCTTATTGGACCAACTGTATTAGTTTGGTTTTCGTTTTCTTTTTCTGTACTCATTTTCTATTTTCCTTGTCTGTTTAAACATTGATTTAGTACCTAGTGCCCTTACGATTTTTGTCGAGATAGTTTTCTACTTCATCAACGTTATATAAAATTACACCGCCTCTTGATTTTGTCGGTTTACGTCCAACAATCGTGTAAGGTAGGCCGTATTTACCCCAACGTTGCCTCGATAATGTACTTGGATTTATCCCGTACAATTCTTTAATTTCTTTTGCTCTTAAATATTTTTTACTCATATTTTATCTCTCATTATGGTTGGTATTCCGCCTTTGCCCCATTGCTTATCAAATTCTTTTAAATCTCTTTCATAAGATTCATCGGCAAGTTTCTTAACTGTTAACGCAACATCTTCGTTCGTGTTGAATTTTGGTGTGGGTTTATTTTCTATTGAATCTTCCAGGGCACCTAGTTCATTTGTGAATATTGGAACGGGTTCAATATTTTCTTTATCAACATATTTTATTTCATCGGGACTCAACCATTTCATACCATTACGTTTGTATTCCTTATTGATGATTTCCCTTATTTGCTTTTTATCTTCGGGTGTATCTGCGGTTTTCTTAATAGCGTCCCACGTTGAAACATAAGTAGGTTTCATTTTTTCTTTTTGATATTTGTTGAATTCTATCTTTTGGTCCTTGGTATAATTACTTGGATAGGTGGACCTATCATCGGCTACGAAAGGTTTTATTCTTTCAACTTTATCGTTGGCCCACGGCTCATATTCCCAATTCTCTTTTTTCTTCCACTTACCTTTTTCATATTTCCAATTATCTTTTTTCTTTTGATTGGGGGTTCGGGTATCAGACTTCAAGGAACGTTGACCAAGGTTCTTTGGTTCTGGGTCGGGTTTAGTTATGTTCGGTGCAAGAGTCTTATACGTTTCATCAATATCATTTTGTTCCTTTAACGCTTCTTCGGGTGTTCTGTCATATCCCCACTTATCAATCCATTTACCTCTATCCTTATTATAAAAAATAGTTTGTTTACCCTCGGCAATAGTATCAGCTAAATGTTTTCGCCATCTGTCGTTATCATTTTTCCAATCATCAAAATCAACTGGCTCTTTCATTTTCTTTAACTTCTTATAACTAGCTTTAGATTTTTCGGGAGTTTCATACCCAGGAACTTTTAGTTTTTCATACAGTCGTTGTTCCTTATCAACGTATTGCGAATAGGTTGGAACAGTTTTTGTTTTAGGTAGATTATTCATACCAGGTAGAGTTGGTTGATTGTTCATAAGATTTAATTCGGGTTTCAAAAGCATTTGTTCACCAAGAGTTAGTTTGTCGTTTTCTGTACCAGGTATTCTTTCAAAATCACCCGTACCACCATTGAATAAATATTTCTGACTCATTGAACCAACCTCACTAATTTTTTATAAACTCTTCCACCATCTTTGAGTTTAACGTCTGTAAAGAATTCTTTTACAAATCCCTCGAAACTCAAAGAGGTGTCGCCAGGACTGTTTAGATAATCTTCATAACGTTGAAGCATATATTTGAGGTTCGATGGTGAAACATAAACAATCGAATCTTTGTCAATCTGTTTAGATTTTTCCTTTACCATTTCTGATACTGGAATATTCCTTAAAATATTTTCCCACTCTTTAGGGTCAATGTAGCCAGGGTGGTTTTCATCACCACTTGGTAAATCATAAATTGGTTTTTCTATCGTCATACCTTGTAGATAGAATTGATTGTGTAGATTGTAAATATTAGGAACGTGAACTACTTTACGGTGGACGGACTCGATGTAAACTTATTTCTCTTCTTCCTCATCAAGACCATACTCTTCGGGGTCCAAACCAAACTTATCCGCCCCAGGTATTAATGATTTAGGCGGACCACTAAAAGGGTCATCGGGTATTTCTGTTTTAATTAATTCTTTTAATTCTTCTTTTGAAAGGTCCTCAACTTTTTTATCTTTTAATAATTTATGTTTTGTTTTTAGCTTTCTTAAATAGGCGGGTCCAGTTCCCTCAACGTGAAAGAATCCCCCGTTTTCTTCTATGGTTTTTCTTAAATATTTTCCCATCTTTGAGTTAAGTAAATCATTACAATTTTTTACGTGGACGTGTACTGGGTCCTTACCATCTTTAATTGCTTTCAAATCTGTCCAATCACGGCCCAGAAACAGTTTATAATTATCCTTGTAGTGTTTAGTGTTTACATAATTCCTAATTATTTGACTTAAATTTTTTGTAGGTTTCTTGGTCCCAACACCGTGGTAAATGTGGAATACAACATCAAACACCCAGGAAGCTCTTAAAACTTCTTTATTGGTTTCAGTTCTATGTTTCGTTTGTCGTTGAACAAACTTTAAAACATTTTCGTAATTTACATCGGGATTATATTTTTCTAATTGTTTAATAAACTCGTCCCTTGTCATCTTGCCCATAAGAGCAAGATACAAGGAACACGAAACTTTTTCAATTTATTTGACTTGTTTTAATGGCAACGTTGGTTCCACTTCGTCCATTTTTTCTAACGCCTCTCGGATTTCTTCTTCCCTTTGTTTTGCATATCCTAAAGCCGTTTGTTCTGTAATACCACCAACTGCTGAAACAGTTTTTATATTTCCAGTAGTTTGAAGAGCAATACTTAAATGTGTGTGTCGTGTAGCATAATGTTTCATATGTCTATCAATACCCGCCATCTTTAAGAGTTTGTTCCAGGTACAACGAACATCAACCAGGTAAGGTGTTTTAGTTATTTGTTTGAACTTATTTCTCAAACCAAAACGTTTCGACGGGAAAATATATTTACTTCTTATATCTTCGGGTGGGTAATGGAACTCACTATCGGGATTATTTAATTTGTCCCTTTGAATAGTTTGTAATATTTCCAAGGCCCTTGGTCCTAAAGGAAACGAATAAATACTATTATGCTTTGAAGTTTTCGTACTATCTAAAGTTATTTTTTTAGCATTACGATTGTACATTAACCACTTCAATGGTGAGGCCTCGTTCCTAGTTCTTCTTCCCGAGAATAATTGAAATGAAATCAAGCAACAAGCAACTGGACTTAATTCGTGTTGTTCGTAATGAGATTTTAATAATCTGCCACTACGTTCATCTCTCACTATTGCTAAACTATAAACTCGATTTCTTTCTTCTTTGGTTAAAGCGTCTTGATAAGGTTTTTCCTCATACAGTCCCTCGAATTTAGAACAAGGATTACTCACACACCAACCACGTTTGATTGCATAATTAAAAAACATTTTTAAGTAAGCAACAAATCTGTTTGCCATATACGGGGCCTTACTTCCGATAGCTTCGTGGTAAACCTTAATCATACCTGGAGTTATTGAAGATAGTTTTTTATTTAAAATATCTTCTTCGGGATATCTTCGTTTAACATTTAAGTCTTTTGTTTTTCTGAATATCCAAACATTAAACGTGGTCTTAACTGATTTAATTGTTTTATCCCTAAACCCTTTTGATTTAGTTAAATGATTTTCAAAATATTCTTTTATCCCGTCTGATAAAGATAATTCTGATTTCCATTTATTTTTTTCAGCGATAGGGTCCTTACCCGTCAAATGTTTATATTGTAAACCTTTGACACGCTTCCTAGCTTTGTCGATGGACAAATGTTCTAAACGACCGATTGTTATTGTTTGAACACTTTTACCTGGTGGTCTGTATCGCCATATCCAAGTTTTTATTCCTTGTTTCTCTTCACCAAATTTATCTTTATAAATAGGTTCAATCTTCAAGGACAAACCTGGACAATCAAAATCGTGTTCAAAATATCTTACTGACTTTGATGTTAAGTTTTTTACAAACCCGTTAGTAAGTTTGACTCTAGCTTTCATTTCTTTTTTCATAACTTTCCTTTCTATGTAAACGGTGAAACAAAAGTTTTAAAGTGAGGTGAACGTACGGTGAACGCCACCACCGTAAACTTTCCTCACAACACAACACCCAACACAACAACGAGTTCAACTTTCGTGTTCTGTATTAACTTTGTTCCCCCGTGTTCCAGGTCCGCAATTTTAAGAAATGAAAATAAGTGTTGATTTATTTGGTGCCCCCACACGGACTCGAACCGCGAACCTACTGATTACAAATCAGTTGCTCTACCAATTGAGCTATGAGGGCTTATAAATTAATTTAATTATTTACCTTAATTTATCAAGCAAATAAACCTTTATTGCTCACTCGCTAGCGCTCGCTCGCAGTGCCTGGCAATTGGATTATAGCAGTTTGTACCCTGGTTGTGACGCATCCATAGTCATTTCCATAGTCATAGTTTTTAATCAATCCTGAATAGCTCAGGATTTCTGTTCATTCCTAAATCAAACTAAAATGTAAAAATAATGGAGTGGAAAAAAACATGACTGATACAAATATTAATTTCAATAAAAGAAAGCTGGAAAGTTTAAAATCTACGAAGCCGACTTGGTATTATGCCAAGAACTTTGAGGGGCTTGCATTACTTGTTGGGAAAAAGAAGAAAACTTATTATGCCCATTGGGCAATACCAGTAGTTAATAAAATAACTGGTAATCTCACGTATGTTGGTAAAAGGAAAAAGCTGGGAGGCTTTCATATTCCATTAGATGAGATCAAAGCCTTAGTCAGAAGAAAACTAGATGACTTGAAAAAAGTTAGTCTTACTGCAGATGGCAGCTTAACAATGGGTGGCTTGTGCAGCGCATTCATTAAAAATGGCTCTGCTGGTTATAGAGTAAAAGTTAAAGGCGCAAAAATAAAATATAAAAAGAAAACTACATTTAACAATAACTTATTGTTATCAACCTACGTCTTACTCAAAACTAAAAAACCAGAAATTATATCCATGATCTCAGATCCCTTTAAATACAATGGGGCTGGTTATGTTAAGGAGCTACTAAAAGATATTCCTCTGAATAGAATATGCAAAAGAGATATTGAGATCTTTCATACTCGGATGGAGCAAATGCCCACTACTGCTAATAGAGTTTTGGCTGCTCTGTCGGTAGCCTTTGAATGGGACATGAAAAGATCAGTTGATCGTCTTTACAAAGGCGATAGCAATCCATGCTTGCGAGTATCTAAGTACCAAGAGAGTAAAGACAAAAGACATTTAGTCTTAAACAAGGTGGTCGAGGTTAGAGATTACTGTTTAAATGAGCAGTGGCGAGATCCACACTTTCTAACGTTCTATGCCTTATGTTTAGAAATTGGAGAAAGACTTGAAGATTTATTTAGGCTTGTTTGGCATAAGCCAAGATCTACTAAAGAAATAGAGAGCTGCAGTGGCTGGCTGGATCTTGAAAACAAAACTATTCATTTAACTGATAGTAAGGATCGAAAAGAGGCAGATCCACCTTTAACAGATGAAGCTATACAGATGCTGCAGCAGCTGCAAAAGTATAACTCTGAAAGAAAAGAATGTGCTTTCGCTTTAGGAACTCCATGGATTTTTCCACGAGCTACAGATCCATCAATGCCTATAAATAATAATAGTTATAGAGTTAAGCTAAAATACTTTAACTATAAATTTGGTTTGGCAACCAGAGAGCTTGTTAGATCTAAAAAAACTAGAAAGCTATATAAATACAAAAACGAATATACCTTTAAACATTTGAGAAAAACTTTTGTCACTCACTACGCTAGAGGTAAGGATGCCGAGGGAAAAGAGAGGGGGCTTGTTGTGGCTTCATTGAGAATGCGCCATAGCTCTCCTAAAGTGACCAAGGATCATTACTTCACTGAGGATCAGGAACAATTAAGAACGGCTCACATGTATGAAACAAATGTTGTTGAAATTAAAAAAAAGGAGCAAAAATGACGTTTGATCCATCACAAGAAAGCATGGAAGAATATTT
>CALBXV010000507.1 GCA_937890045.1 uncultured archaeon | reverse complement strand
TTTAATTCTTTCTATTCCACCACTTTTTCACGCTACCCGGCATTGGGGTGGTGAAACCTATATGGAGAAGGCAGATTTTGGACCAATATTTGAAGGTGTTCCACCATCTGATGACCCGACTATGGGTTCTCTAACAAGCGGTGCTATGTCAGCATTGGGAGAAAAAATAGGAAAGTCAAAATCTTGGAAAAAAATATCGGGAGAAGTATCAAAGATTACGGATCCCGTTGGTACATGGGCATCAGATATTGGAAAAGACATTTCAACAGGATTATCAAATTTTGCGGGTGCAATAGCTGGATCTGGGGTTGGTAAGTTTTTTGGTACAGCTGGATCAATTATTAATGAAACACAAGTTAATTTTAATACAGAAGGTGGTAGATTAACATTTTTACTTGGTAAAATGGTTTGGCATCCAACTGGTGAAAAATTAATTGGAGGAGCTTTTTCTGTAGCACTTACAAATTTAAGAAGTTCACAAACACCATTTGGAAGACCACCTAAAGTCCCAACTCAAACTACTTTTAGTCAAAGAGGGGCACATGGTATGGGTCCTATTCATACACAAGGTGGTGAATCTTCTTTAGGAAATCCAATACATAAATATAAGGCCTTGTCATACGGAGAACTTGGTGGAAAATATTTACCACATAGTTCACCGTTACCAAGTCATGGTAGAGAACTTACAGCTGAAGTACCCCGTTTATCAGATTTTGCAGCATTTTCACCTGAACCTGGAGCAGAAATAGATGATAAAGCGTGGGAATCTGCAGGTAATGCTATTGAATCACAAATACGACTATTTAATAAAGATTTAACTGAAATAGATCAACTTAATAAGTCAGTAGAGGCCCACCGTAAAGGTTTAGAAAAATTTGGTAAAATAACTACTCAAATAGGAGACGCGGGAAAGCAGAATATTTTAGGTTTAGTAACTGATACTACTACGGATGGTGCAGGACTTGGAGTAATAAAAAAGAACATTGGTTCTACTGGTACACCTGGAGATGACTATAAATCAATAGCAACAGATAAAATTAATATACATCCATATGGAACAGATTTACCAGACACTGTAAGTGATTTTATAAAATTTAAATTTAAGGATATAGTAAATAATAAATTTATTGTATTTAGAGCAATTTTAAGTGGTATATCAGATGCAATTAGTCCAGATTGGAGTGGAACACAATATATAGGTCGTCCAGATAAAGTTTATGTTTATAAAGGAGCAGAAAGAAAAGTAGGTTTTACATTTGAAATATTTCCCAAAACTAAACAAGAGTTTCCTGTATTGATGGAAAAATTAAACTATTTAATTGGGTTATGTTATCCAAGTTTTACACCAGATAATAGAATGATTGCACCATTTATAGAATTAACACTTGGTGATATGTTTAAGAACACACCAGGATTTCTTGATAGTTTGAGTGTGGATGTTGATGATAATTCACCTTGGGAACTTGATGAAGGATTACAGTTTCCAAAACATATTACTTGTCAATGTTCATTTACATATATTGGTAAGTATATGCCATCCACACTTGGTAAACATTATGAATTAGATTGGTTAAACGACACGGGGTGGTCAAAGGTTGGTTCAACATCAAAAGGAACATTCGTAGGTGATGATATGATCAGCCCACAGAGAACTGAACCCATGAGTAAATTATTTGAGGGTACAGAACCACCCCAATCCAATTAATCCAGTGACAATATTTCACTCACATAAGGAATAGAATATGCCAAGTAGATACAATTATACAAAAACAAAAAGAAATGAATTAGGTAAAAGAGTTTTTAAACCAACTATGTATCCAAAAATTCCAATTAGGGATAGTGATATTTTCATATATCCTAAATTTGGAGACAGGTTAGATAATCTTGCATTTAAATATTATAAGGATGTATCTTTATGGTGGATTATTGCAAAGGCAAATAATTTAGATGAAGCACATATCGGACTTGAAGTAGATAATCAGATTAGAATTCCAGTGGATATACCACCTATTCTTAATGAATTAAAAGAAATGTCTTATTAAAAATGCTTACATTATCTCCAATAAACGTTAATATTCAAAATACTCTTAAAGAAAAAATGGGTATGTTAAAAAAGATGTCCGGTGCAACTTCGGAACTTACCAGGCGCGCCCTGGCTGGGAAGTGGCGCAATGTCAGTTTCCTTGATGAATATACCATTGGAACTCCTTTGACTGAATCTACTGGAGATATATTAAAAAATTATATGTTTGCAAGGACACCGTTTTTAAGAATGACATCTTTTTCTCCACAAACTGAAGATAAATTTGCAACTGTTTTAATGGGTGGCGATTTAAGAGGTGGTAGTACAAATTATCCTATGAATAGATTACGGGCTGGATTTGAAGATTATAAAGCAGATGTTGGTTCAACAATTACAGGAAACGAAAAAGATCCATTTATAAATTATTTGGGGTTATATACCCAACCAGATAAAACTATTATTGATGATATACCTTATAGACCAACAGCTGGTTTAAAAGATATATCAGTAGAATATAAAGGTGGTGGTATGAGATTAGGATCAACAAGAACTGCAGAAATAAGTTGGACTTGTTGGACATGGCAAGAATTAGAGAACTATAGACCACATTTTTTACATCATGGTAAGACGGTTTTATTGGAATGGGGATGGTCTGGTGATGGAATTAGTTGGGAAGGTAATACTCCATTTATTGATATATTTCATGGTAACACTTTAAAAATTGATGAAAATAAAATAGTTAATTTGAATCAAGGATTATTAGATCATGTTTTATCTCAAAAAGGTCATTATGATGCAATGTTAGGTTTAATTCAAGATTTTACTTGGACAGTAAATGCAGATGGTGGTTTTGATTGTACTACTAAACTAATTTCACAAGGAATTACTATATTACAAAAATCACAACGTAGAAATACAGTTCAATCTACGGCTTCATTACCATTATTAGCTGGTGAAACTGCAAAAGCGTGGGGGAGGTGGAATCCATTTGTTGATGATACAGAAATCACTTTTACGGGTGGTAAAACTGTAGAAGCACTTGCACCATATATAAGTATTCAAGAATATATGAATGATTTTCCTCAACAACTTTATCAGTATTTATTAGACGTTAGCGCAAAAGACAGCAAGGATGGGTTGCAACCCATCCCGGGGAGCACATGGAATGAAATACGTGAAGACCACCTTAAAGCACATGGAATGAGAGTCATTTGCGTTGATAAATTCCGATGGAAAGAATTAGAACACACTGAGGTGAGCTTCGTGAATACTCAAAGATATGAAATTTATCAAAATGGAGTCCCAACGGGTACGTTTAAAACGGAAGAACTTACAATTCCGATTGTAAGGACCGAAATTGGGAATGACAAGGAACTATACTTTGGTAGGTTTCACCACTCCGAGAGACGAGCGAACACGCTTGGTACAGCTCAAGCTATAGCGGATTCAAAACTGGGCTATCTTGACGGGAACCAAAACTATAGTGACCGCATAAATGCTTCATTTAAAGGCTATAACCAGACAAATCACTTTTGTACTTGGGGTTGGTTTGAAGATAATGTTTTGAGTAGATTCTTTGGTACTGTAGGTGAAGTTGAGGGACTTGGTGATAAATTAATTGGAGAATTTAGAAGTATTGAACCAACATTAGATTCAAATGGTAATCTCGTAAAAATGACCCAAGGTGTTGCAGATGCCATGGGTGGTGAAGTAGGCCAACAACTGTATGAGTCAACTAAAATGACAAATAGTAAATTTTTAGTAACTTCTGATTCATCAAAATGGATAATTCCAAATGTAAATGATCCATTTTTTACAAATATTATTTTATCCATTGGCCAAAAAGATGCATATCTCCAAAAGGAACATGTTCTCTTTGCAAAAAAATCAGATGAGACTGCAGGAAGAATAAGAAATATATATTTTAATGCAAATTATTTAAGACAAAAATTTAAAGATTCTTCTGGAGATATAGTATCTTCTGTTATGAGTGTATGGGAAGATTTTTCAAATCAATACGGTGGTATTTATAAGTTTAAAGTAGAGATTGCAGATGATGGTCAAAGGGCCATGGTTGTAGAGGAAGGATATACGGGTGTTTCTGTGGATGATTCCATAACTGATACTGCTAAGAAAAGTAAAGTTTTTGAGTTTCCCGTTTGGAAAACGGATTCAATAGTAAAATCACAAACCATTACTGCTAGAGTTCCTAAGAGAATGCAATTAGCAGCTATGTACGGAGCAGTATCACGGGAAGATGGAAAAGATAAAGAAGGTACACAGACTGTATCAAATAAATATGATGATTTAGTTGCTAAAGCCTGGGGTAGATATGTGGAAGCTTTACCATCAGATACTACGGGGATGAGTCCAGATCAGATAAAAAATCAACGATATAAAGATATGTTGATTGGGAACATTGATACACCACATCGGAAAAATCGTTATTTTGGACAGGCCAAGGCAGATGAAAATCAAAAAATTTTTCTTGGTGAATTACCTAAAAAACAGTCGGCTACTCCTAATATTAAAGGTGTTAAAATATACGATAGTATTTTAAACGAGTTACGGGAGGTACAAAAGCAAGAATTATTCGCGAAAATGAAGGAAATTGCTGATCTGGAAGTAGATGAAGATGAAGGCCGGTTCGATGCGACATCACAAAAGGCACTTACAGTTAACAGAGAAGAGGAGAAAATGTTTATAAATATATCCTCATTAGCAGATGCATCCAGTAAAGCTAATGATGAATGGTTTAGATTTTATACCTTCACCGAAGACGAATCTGATTCGAGTAGGTGTCCAAAGTTGAGACCAGGATTTCATTCTCAACTTCAATCGTTATTGAGAGGGCACAGGGCTGGTGTTTTGACTAATGTAGATCCACTTCTTCCAATAGATTTTGAACTTGAAGTAGATGGAATTGCAGGTATATTTCCAGGTAATTCATTTCATAGTTCTTATTTACCAGAAAGATATAGAAATGAAAGTATTTTTCAGGCGGTTGGAGTTAGTCATAAAATAGATAGTAGTGGTTGGATCACTTCAATAAAAGGTCAAATAAGGGCTGAAAGTTTGGGGGTAAAACTCAAGAGGGAAAAAGCGAGGAAGAGGGCCCTCGAAGCCGCTAAACAAGCCCGTAAAGCCAAAAAGGCAGCAGAAAGGCAAGCGTTGGATGAGTTGAAGAAAAAGCAAAAGAAGAAAAAAAGAAAAGATAATCTTTCAGATCTATCAGATGGTGCAAGTCTCAGCTACTATATGAATATCCCAGATGAAGTACTTTTGAGAGGAAAATGGAAAGTTGGTGATGTGGTAGGTAAAAGGCTGACACATCCATATCTAATCGATAAACGATCTCTATTTATTATGCAAAGGATGCGTGGTATGATACTTAAGGACGGAAGAATGGATGTAAATAGTGAAGCCTTTAAAGGTGCATTAAATTTCTTAGCATCATTACCGGCCCCACTGCCTTCGTCAAATGCATCAACCGGGGCGACGAAAACCTTATATGGGCAGTACACCACCATCTTGTATAATAAGTATGTCGAGCTCGGGGGCGGGTAATATTATAATGGCAATAGAGAGAATAAAATACGAACCTACTTATATAACTAATAAATTTGAATTTTATTATGATTCTTACGATGATGAAAATCGTTATTCTAATTATGAATTTGATTATGTAAGAGAGGGAGTAGAGTATATGATTATTTATACTACATCTAAAGAAGAAATTTATATGGATGTAATTAGGAATGAGGCAATGGTTAAAGTTGAAAATCCTACTATTTTTGACCAATATTCTATTATTCAAAACAGTTCAAGAGAATTATATTTAAAATCATATATTCTTGTTTTAACTGATATTATGAGAAAAAAAGGTTCGGTTATAAGATATTTTGCAAAATCTAAATTAGATAAATACGATAGAATATTTGAAATTAATAAATTGGATTATAATAGTGAAGCAAATTTTTACGATACAGTATCTCTTATTTGGCAATTAAAAGGTTCAAAAGAAAATATATTAATGAAAAATGAAGGATCGCTAGAACTAGCGGAAGGTCCATTGCCTGGAATACAGAATTTTTTAGATCCTCTTGAATTTTATGAAGAAGAAATGACTCCCTATGAAGAAATACAAGAAAAATTAGGTAGATTGCAAACAGGATATTAATTTACATTTTGAAGATTTACTTTGATATATATAAACAAAGGTTATA
>CALBXV010000506.1 GCA_937890045.1 uncultured archaeon | reverse complement strand
ACAGGACAAGAACTTATTAAATTTAGTAAAAAACTTGTTAATCTATATTATAATAAAGAGTTAGGTACAACGGATGAAAATTATGTTATATACATAGATACTGATAGTATTTTCGCATCAGCCACACCGTTGGTTAAAGCAAGACATAAAGGAATTGATACCAGTGCTGAAGCAACGATGACTCAACATATTATTAATATTGCGGATGAGATACAAGGATTTTTAAACCAGAGTTATGATTTATTTGCTAAAAAGTTTTGTAATTTAGATAAACATTATTATGAAATTAAACAAGAAGTTATTGCTAAAACTGCATTGTTTGTTACAAAAAAACGATATGGAATGAAAATTATAAATGATTCTGGGCGTAAAGTAAACAAAATACAGGTTAAAGGGTTGGATACTGTTCGTAGTAGTTTTGCTGTAGCTATGAAGAATTTATTATCAAAAATTTTAGATGATATTTTAGTAGCAGTACCTAAAGAAAAAATTGATGAGAGAATTTTTAAGTTTAAAAAAGCTATGAAGGCTATGGATTATGATGAAATTTCTTCACCAACTGGCGTAAAACGAATAGATAAATTTAAGTGTAGTTTGGATAGAGAGACTGGATTACCAGTAAATGTTCCAGGAGGAAAAATTATTTCTACTTATTATGAAAAAGCCACACCAGTTCATGTTAAGGCTTCTATGGCATATAATGATATGATAGATTACTATAAGATAAAAAGATATCCTAAAATATCTAATGGAGAAAAGATTAAATGGGTGTATTTAAAACAAAATCCATTAAATTTGCCAGTTTTAGCATATAAAGGGTATGATGATCCTGTAAAGATTTTAGAATATATAAAAATTTATATAGATGTAAACAAAATGTATAAGCAATCATTAAGTAAAAAAATTGATATGTTTTATCAAGCTATGAGTTGGGATAATCCAATTGATAAAAGATATACTTTAGAGAAATTTTTTTGAATTTTGAGAATGGTAAATGATATATATGTATATATACCATTTTAAATTTTTAAATTAATAAATAACAAATAGGAGATGTAAAATAATGAATAAAGGACTTTTAGAAAGATTCATTAATAAGTATTCACTTGGAGATAGTGTACAATCAGTAATACTTACAATAAAAGATAATGTTTTAACTACAGAATTCATCACTCCCGAAAAATCACTTTTAGGAAAATTAGCATTAAATGATTTTCAATTTGAAGATATTGAATTGGGAATTTATAATACTGCACAATTTTCACGTATGTTAAATGTGTTGGGTGATGATGTTAAATTAACTGTTTTGAGGTCAGACGATACAGCTATATCCATTAAGGTGGAAGATATAAATGCTAGTATAAACTTTATGTTGAGTGATAAAACTATTATTCCGGTTGTACCTGCAATGAAAAATGTACCAGAATTTCAACTTACACTAGAGATTGATAGTAATTTTGTATCTAGATTTATAGCAAGTAAAAATGCTTTAACAGATAAAGAAACATTTACAATAGTTACAGATAAAGATAGAGAATCGTGTGATTGTATACTAGGATATTCAAGTATAAATTCAGATAGAATTACAATACCAGTTAATGTAGATCAATTTAATGATATGGATTTATTATCATTTAATGCAGATCTTTTTGGGAAAATTCTACAAGCTAATAAAGAATGTAGTAAAGGTAAATTAGAAATTTCTGCTCAAGGACTTGCCAGAGTTACATTTAAGGTAGATAATTATCACGCAGTTTATAATTTGGTCGCGACACAAAGTGCGGACTAATTATATATACAATACAGATTGTATAGTAGGTCTTAAAAAACATATATTAGATAATTCTGTAGATCTTTGTGTGACTTCCCCACCATATAATGTTGGGATAGAGTATGATAATTGGGATGATTGTTTAAGATTAGATGATTATATGCAATTTTCTAAAGATTGGTTGACAGAAGTTTATAGAGTTCTTAAACCAGATGGGAGAATTGCAGTTAATATTCCATATGAAGTTAATATGAAAAAACTTGGGGGGCATCATAGAGTTTTTATAGCATCTGAATATTATCAAATGATGAAAGAGATAGGATTTGGGTTTAGTGGAATTGCAGATTTGGTTGAAAAAGCACCTCAAAAAGTAAAATTTTCTGCATGGGGTAGTTGGTTATCGGCGTCTGCTCCTTATATGCACAATCCAAAAGAATGTGTATTGATAGGTTATAAAGATCAATGGAAAAAGTTAGAAAAAGGTGAATCTTATTGGACAGACTCGGAAGAAGATAAAAAAGGATTTATGGAAGTTGTATCTGGATTGTGGAACTATTTTGCAGAAACTAGAGGAATGACAGAAGCAAATTTTAGTCTTGATATACCAGTTAAGGCTATTAAATTTATGACATATGAAGATGATATAGTATTAGATCCATTTATGGGTAGCGGCACTACAGCAGTTGCATCAGTAAATCTAGATAGAAATTACATTGGATTTGAAATTTCAGAAAATTATTGTAAGATAGCAAGGTCTAGAATTTTAAAAGAAAAAGTAAAAATAGAAACAGCAGAAAAGGGATTTGATTTTTGGGAATAGAACATCACGGCATTTGGAATGAAAAATATAGACCTACTTCATTGGATACTTATATTGGGAATGAACATTTAAAATCTAAAGTTAGTATTTTTATAGAAACTAATGATCCTCCACACTTATTATTTTATGGTAGAGCAGGTACTGGTAAGACCACGCTTTCAAAGATTATTACAAAGTCTATAGAATGTGAATATTTGTATATAAATGCATCTGATGAAAATAGTGTAGATACTGTTAGAGATAAAGTTAAAGGTTTTGCGTCTACATTAGGATTTCAGTCGTTAAAAGTTATCATCTTGGATGAGTGTGATTACATTACTCCGAACGCTCAAGCTGCACTTCGTAATTTAATGGAAACTTTTAGTAGACATTGTAGATTTATATTGACTTGTAATTATGTAGAGAGAATTATTGAACCCATACAATCACGTTGTCAATCATTTCAAATAGTACCACCTTCAAAGAAAGAAGTTGCAATACATTTATCTGATATATTAACTAAAGAGAATGTAAAATTTGAAGTGGATGATATAGCTACAATTATTAATGGAGCTTATCCAGATATAAGAAAGGTTATTAATACATCACAAAGACAAGTTGTAGATGGTATTTTGCGGATGGATGCTAGAGAGGTTATTTTAAATGATTATAAGTTACAAATATTAGAAGTTTTAAAATCAAGTAAATCTAAAAAAGAAACATTTAGTGAAATAAGACAAATATTAGCGGACGCAAAAGTTACAGACTTTGCAGATTTTTTCAGATTACTATATGATGAAGTTGATAATTATGGTAGTGGACATATTGCCGAAATTATTTTATTAATAGCTAAATATGAACAATCAGATAGTCAAGTAGTTGATAAAGAAATAAATGCGATGGCAATGTTAATTGAAATATTACAGGAGATACGATGAAAGAAGAAAAGTATTGGGGAGAAATTCCAAATAAAGATCGAGTAAAACCAAGTAAAAAACGTGGTGGTGAAGGGGATTATAAACACATTGCTGTAAATGAAAATAAAATTTATTTTTATGCTGGAGTGAATAGGGATAGTGCAGTCGAACTTAATAAGAAAGTAGGAGAGTTACAATCTAAAAGTTTTAGTTTAGCTAATAACTTAGATATTGAACCGCCAGGTATGCATTTATATATAAATTCTGGAGGAGGATCAATTACATCTGGTATTTCATCAATGGATACTATACTGAGATGTAAAGTTCCAGTTCATACTTATGTAGATGGATTTGCTGCAAGTGCAGCAACATTTCTTTCAATAGCTGGTACGAAAAGATTTATGAGTAGACATTCGTATATGTTAATTCACCAATTATCTTCAAACTTTTGGGGAAAATATTCAGAGTTTCAAGATGAAAAACAAAATTTAGATTTGATGATGGGTACAATTAAAAATGTATATAAGAAATATACAAAAGTTCCAATGAAAAAAATAAATGAGATATTAAAGCATGATTTGTTATGGGATGCAGAAACTTGTTTAACGTATGGATTAATTGATGAAATAATCTAGGAGTTATTATGAATATATTAGTTATAGGTGATTGTTGTAAGGATATTTTTATCTATGGAGATATAGAAAGAATAAGTCCAGAAGCACCAGTACCAGTTTTTAAACCAACACACGAAGAATCAAATGGTGGTATGGCAAAAAATGTTGCAGATAATGTTGAGGCATTAGATATGTACATCCACACCGTAACAAATAAAAATAGTATTATTAAAAAAAGATATGTAGAAAACCGTTCAGGTCAAATGGTATTAAGAGTTGATGAGCATGATTATTGTGAAAGAGTTGAAGAAACTTTATTAAAAGGTATTACAAAGAATAAATTTGAAAGTCCTCCATTTGGATTTGGTTCAAATACTGAAAATTATTATGATGCTATTATTATTTCAGATTATAATAAAGGATTTTTAGAAGAATCAGATATTCAACATATTTGTGAGAATAATAAGAATGTATTTATTGATACTAAAAAGAAACTTGGTGAATGGATTAAAGACGCAGATTTTATTAAGATAAATGAGTTAGAATATATAAAAAATTATATATTATTATCTGATGATGAATTTAAAGATAAACTTATTGTTACTTTAGGTAGTAAAGGTTGTAGATATAAAGGATTAGAATATCAAGTTAAAAAAGTTCCTGTTAAGGATGTGAGTGGAGCGGGGGATACATTTTTGGCAGGATTAGTTAGAGGGTATTTAGATTCAAATAATATATATGAAGCAATTAAATTTGCTCAAGAATGTACTACATTGGTGGTACAGAAACATGGTGTTGCAACAGTTACATTAAAGGAGTTAGAAAAATGAGTACTAAACCAATGAAACCACTACCTAAAGCAAAACAAACTGTAGATTTATCAAAAGCAGATACTATAAAATGTGATGATTGTGGAAATTATCTTTTTATCACTTCATTTGTTATTAAAAAAGTTTCTGCAATTTTATCACCTACAGGTCAAGAAGGACTAGTGCCAATTCAGGTTTATAGTTGTGGAAATTGTGGACAAGTACCAAAATCATTGTTAGAAGGTAGTGGATTAGAGACTACATGATTAAACAGGTAGGCAATGGACTTTTTGTTTTGGGGGGAAAGTATGTAGCGTTATATAATGAAATTCAAATTAAAACTAAAAAGTTTGTAGAGGAAATTTTTGATGGGGAAGAATTATGGACACCTTCTATATTATCTCCTGATAATGCAGAAAGAAGTAATTATTTAGATTCTTTTTCTAATCAGGCTCAAATGATTCATAGACATTTAGATGGTTCTGATATAGGAATGAATTCACCAACTGTATGTTATAATTTGTATGCATTATATGCAAATGATGTGGTAGATGGAAATAAAACTTATGTGATGACTGGTAAATGTAATAGATTTGAAGAAGGTGAATTGAATGATTTGACGAGATTAGTACAATTTACTGGTCAAGAGATTGTACATATAGGAAGTTATAATTATGTAGAAGATTGTTTTGTAAAATCGGTGAATTATGTAAAACAAATATTTGATTATTTAGAATTAGATTATAAATTCGAATCAGCAAATGATCCTTTTTTTGGTGCGAAATCTGAAGTTAAAAAACGAGCTCAAAGAGTTCATGGGTCTAAAATAGAATATAAGTTATATTTTCCAAATAAAGATAAATACTTACCAGTAGGATCATTTAATTTTGTTGGCAATGCTTTTCATGATAGGTTTAATATAAAAAATTCACAAACAAAAGATGTATCCTCAGGTTGTTGGGGTTGGGGATTAGAAAGATTTATTTATGCATTAATAAGTCAAAAGGGAGAAGATGTAAATTTTGATATTCCTAAATTAAAAGAAAGTAGAAAGAATAGATATAGGTCAATTGTAAATAATGAAAAGGGGTGGTATAGATTATATAGTAAAAGTTTTTGGTTTGCAGAAAGCAAAATGGAAAATTTTAAAGAGATTGATATAGACTTTAAAGATATAGAGTTTGAGGTTATTACTGATTTAGATTCTTTAGATAGACGTAAAGTTGAAATATTAAGGGGACTTGAGGAATTTGAAAAAGGAGTTGATTGGAATTATAATTGGACATGGAAAGACGCGGAGAGAAGAATAAAAGAAGGACATATTTTAAAAATTGCATTTCATAATGGAATGGCAGTACAATGGGATTGGTATTATTTAAATACATTTTATCTTAGAGATCATGAAGATTGGAATTTTAAGATAACTTTACCAAAAAATTATACATATTCGGGATCTTGGTGGTGTCATCCATCATATCGTAGTTCAAGAAAATATCCTACATTTATTAAAGATTTTATATCAGCGTCATATAATTGGAGTTATAATAACGGTTACACTACTGATGTAAATTATATAGATGGTTGGAATTGGAAATCTATAAGTGTTGTTAAAAAGATGGGGCAAGTTGGTTCTAATTGGATAGATAAATATGGATCAGATGAAATTAGTAGATAGAGTATTAGATAAAAGTTCCAATAAAATTATAGCATTAAAAAATGTTACAATAAATGAACCGTGTTTTAGGGATCATATAATTGATAATGAACCAATATTACCTGGAAGTATAATTTTAGAAGTTATTGGACAGGTAGCAGATATTTTATTAGGGACAGTAACATATTTAGCTAAGGTTGATAATATGAGATTTTATGAAAAAATAATTCCAGGTGACCAGTTAAAAATTGAAGTTGTTAAATTGAAAAGTATCGGTAAGATTCATAAGCTTAGTGGAGTAGGTACAGTTGATGGTAAAAATTATGTAGAATTAAAATTTACTGTTAGAGAAGATGATAAGAGTTAAATAAATGAATAAGATGAGTGATGGTAAATTTTGGAGTGGTAGTAAGTTATTAGATAAAAAACATCTTCAAAATTGTAAAGTAATTCCTCACAGATTTTATATTTTAGATTTATTACCAAAAAATTCAATTTGTGCAGAACTTGGAGTGTCTGTTGGGGATTTTTCAAAAGAAATTTTAACTCGCAGTGACCCTAAACAATTATATTTAATTGAATCTAAGTCTGAGTTGGTGGATAAATTATCATATAGATTTAGAGAAAACAAAGAGATACTGGTTGAATGTGGATATTCATGGGACGTATTAAATAATTTTAAAGATGACTTTTTTGACTGGGTGTATATAGATTCTGATCATAGTTATGACTCAACTAAATTAGAATTAGAAATTTTACATAAAAAAGTTAAAGAGGGTGGTTATATATTACTCCACGATTATATATGGATAGATTATATTAGTGAGAAGTATAAATCATATGGGGTTATTAAGGCAGTGAATGAATTTTGTGTTAATTTTAATTATGAATTTATTTATATTTCTATGGAGCCAAATATGTATCATACTGTTTGTTTAAGGAAATTGATTTGAGAACTATAAATTACAAATACTCATTTTATCCTAAAGATAAAGTATTAGATTGGACTCCAGGAGATTCTTCAAAATTATTTGAAGAAAATTGTAAGAAATATCCTAATAGTAAATCAATAAAATATTATACTGAAAATCCTATAGTATATAGATTTAATAATAATGGATTTAGAACTCCTGATGATTTTAACACTACAGATGAAGGTAATGTTTTTCTTGGGTGTAGTGTAACTATGGGAACAGGACACCATTTAGAAAATATTTGGTCATATAAATTAAATAAAGATATTGGTGGAAAATTTTGGAATTTATCTCAGGGTGGATCTGGAATTCAAACAGATTATAGATTATTGTATGGTTGGAAAGATACATTAAAAATTAAAAATATTTTTCATTTTACATACCCACATCCTCGATTTGAATTTTTTCATAATGGTAATATATTACAATTAAACAATTGGGAAGAAAGAGATAAATCATTTAATAAATTTTTTCAAGAAGTTTTGTCTAGTGACGAGTATTGTAAACTTATACAACAAACTTATAGTAATGCTATTAAAGGATTATCTCAAGATATTGGATGTAATTATTACCATCTAACAGGTAAAATATTTAAGAAGTATGATAAATCTAGTGATGACTCTTTGATACCTAGAGATTTAACTCATCCTACTGTAGGACAACAAAATTTTATATATGAAAAATTTAAAGAAAAATATAATGAATAAATTAGTTATTACTGCTCACCCAGATGATGAAACTATATTTGCAGGTAAATTATTATCAGAAGATAATTCTTGGAAAGTTGTTTGTGTTACTAATGGTTATAATGAGGTGAGAAAGTTTGAATTTCAATGTGTAATGAATAAGTTAGGTATAGATTATGAAATATGGGATTTTCATGATGAATGGAATGTAGATTTAGATCAGGATGGTATTAGAAAAAAGTTACATACATTGTTGAGAGAGAAAGAGTGGGATATGGTTTTAACTCATAATGAAGTTGGAGATAATGGATATCGTCATCCACATCATAAACAAGTTTTTGAGTGTGTAAAGAAAGAAATTTATAACATTGATAAATTATATTGTTTTGATAATTATGGTAGAGATTTATCTCTTGATCAAGTTAAGAAAAAATTGCATATGTTAAATTTTTATAAAAGTCAAATGAAAGAATTGGGGTTAATATATTTACCTATGTTAGAAAATTATTTCTACAATGAATCTTTTATAAAATATAAAAAGTAATGATATTTATTAATATATAGCGACATTTACTGGAGAATTAAATATGAAAAGTACAGTAGTTAGTTTTGATTGGATTGCGTCAGACGGTTCATTAAAATTACTAGAAATAAATACAGATGTATCTATGGGTGGATATAGCAGACCAGAATATAATTTTGATTTTGATGCATTAGCACAGTATTGTTCAGATCAAAGCTTAACTGAAGTTAAATTACATCATAGCGCTAACGCATATTATGCAACAGATTGGAAGTCTAATACTTTCAAAGCCGTATCAGATGAAGTTTTTTCAAAACTTTCCTCAAGTCTAGCTACGCACGATATTTCTGCTTCAATATACCTAGATTCAAATGCATACTTGTCTGGGTTAGATGAAATAGATAGTGGTACTACATTAGATTTAAGAGTTTGTGCAAATGTAAATAGTAAATTAGATTATTATGCAGTTAATAAAGAAAATCTTTTAAATTTTGTAAGTGGAATTGGTAGTGGAAGTTTGATGCCAGAAGTAGGATCTGATGAAATTGCATCTAATAATGCTGCAGGAATTCCAGATTTTGTCTGGAAAGTACCTACTGCAGATATGTCAACTGGTCTTGCATTTCATGAGTCAGGTGATAATAATACTACTATATCTGCGTCAAATGAGGCAGTATCATTTGTTGAAAAATACTATCCACCAGATAACAATAAATGGGGATACTTTGTAGGAGATATTAATTATAAAGTAGTGTTAACGGATGATGGTACCGTAATTCCAATTAGTAGTCATAGAAATGTTGGTGATGAATGCATTTCATTTAGAAGAACCACACTTACTGATTATTCTAATAAAGATTTAAAGTTAAAAAATAAATTAATATATGCAGGCGTTTGTGGTGAAAATACAGAGATTACATTAGTAGATGGTAGTACTAAAACACCGTTAGAAATACATTTATCTAGTGTAACTGAGTCATTGGCCAATGATGAAGTTAAGGCTGTAAAAATAGACAGTTTAGATTTAGATGATGTCAATTATAATACACCCACTACAAGAATTGACTCTTATACTTCACAAACAGGTAGTTTTAATTTTACTACTGGAAGTAATAAGTTTATATTTTATTCAGATTATAGTGAGGAATGTGTAACTATTGATGGAACAGTTTTTGATAGCAGTGCTTTAATTCCAATTAAGAGTGGGGAAACCTGGGAAATAACAAAGGCTTCGGATGTAGTGGTTGGTGATGTGTATGTTAGCTCATCGATGGGTGAAGGAACTGTAGGTAGTGTGGATACAACATCGAATCAAGAGTTAGTTCATTTACAATCTGCAGGAAGTGGATCGGATTCAACTTCTTATAATAGGTCTTTATTTTGTGATGATAAGTTGGTATTGTTTGAAAATAGAATGTATGCGATTTCCGAACCAGATAAGGCATCGTATACTGGGGCATATTCTGGATCAGATGCACATAAACAAGAAATGGATTTATTATCATATAATATTGCCAGTGGAACTACATACAATTGGTCTAATTATAGTACTAATGTAGCACAGTATACTGAAAATATATTAACTCAAATGGTAACACAACGCAGTTCTTCATTGTGGGAATATTAAATAAAATAGTTAATTATAGGTTGTAAGTGGATTATATTAGAGATAATAAAGATAAACCATATAAATATAAAAAACCATTTGATTATTGTGCAAATATACATTTAACTAATATGTGCAATTTTTTTTGTAATGGTTGTGATCATTATTCAAATTATAAAATTGGTGGTTATTTAGGAGTCGAAAGGTTCGAAGAATATTTAAAAACTTGGTGTGATAAATTTAACCAATTGAAATTAGAAGTTCGTTTATTAGGTGGAGAACCTACACTTAATAGGCATTTAGTTGATATACTAAAGTTATCAAGAAAATATACTCCAGATAATAATATTATACTTTTTACAAACGGAACTTATCTACATAAACATAAAAATTTAAAAGATGTTTTAATTGATAATAAAATAGTTTTAAAATTAACAGAACATTCTAAAGAAAAGAAATATCTTGATAAACTTAATCCATTGAAAGAAAAACTACGAAGGTGGTCTGATGAAGGATTAGATTACAGATCTTATGATTATACTGAAGGTTTTGGGTGGACTGGTACTGACGCTGTGGCTTTGGGTGGTGGAAGAATTCACAATGACGGTATTTGGAGAAAACAATATAAAGGACATGGTGTAACTATGAGACCTTTTGAAGATAATGAACCCAGAAAAAGTTGGGAGATTTGTCAATGCTCTTGGGCGAATGGTGGAGTTGCAAATATTCAGTTGTATGAAAATAAATTATGGAAATGTCCACCTATTGCATATTTAAAAGATGCGTTAACAAAATTTGGTTTACAGAATCATCCAAAATGGATACCATATCTTAAATATAAACCTTTAAGTGGTGATGTAACTCTTGAAGAAATGGTAAATTGGATGAGACGGGACGAAGAGGATATATGTAATATGTGTCCTGCTTATGATGATAAACGAGAAAAGGTTTTAGATAAAGATGTATTTGGGAAAAGAAGTTATACATAATATTTTTTGGTCTGCTGGAATAGATTCTACATACTTAGTATGTAAGAGATTGTTAATCGATAAAGTCCCAATTCAAACTTATTATTTAAATTTCCCGTGTGATGGTTATTACCCACCTTATCCGTTAGGTAGAGATAGTAGAGAGGTGGAAGTTAAGGTTGTGGAAAAGTTAAGGGAAATGATAATTAAACAATTTCCTTATACAGAAAGTCTATTTCCACCAACTATATTAGTAGAAGAATTTCCAATAAATAAAGAAGTCTATAAAAAGTTAAGATTTTTACATGAGAACTATCAGTATAGGAGGAGATTGGTGGATCAAATACTATATATGATACAATATTCATTACATAAGAATGAAATATTTGAATATGGAATAGATTCTAATAATAAACGAATCGACCGTGATAAGCCGGAATCAAAATTAATAAATGAAAATTTAACAGAAAATTTCACGGTGTCATTTGATAAAATTCCTGAATTGGAAATTTTAAAAAATTTATATATACCTCTGTTCGAAACTTGGAGAGTGGATATGATTAGAGACTCCCAAAAGTACGGTTTTACAAATATACTTGAAAATACTTGGTCTTGTAGGTGGCCAAAATCAAATGGGGATACGTGTGGTGGTGTGGTAGATTATAGTGGTGACATTATTAACTGCTGCCATTATGATTACATTGATTCTACTGATGAAGTTATAAAATATTATAAAGATGGGGAGTTTGAAATTCTTAATAGAAAAAATAATTATAACGATATATTGAATGATTAAAGATTATCTAAATAAAGAAGTGCTGATCAGTTTTTTAATGGGGTTCTCGGCAGGGGTTCCGTTGTTGATGACTATTTCAATACTGCAAGCTTGGATGAAAGAATCTGGAATAGATTTATCTACTATAGGGTTGTTTGGGTTAGTTGGTATACCATATTCTCTAAAGTTTTTATGGGCTCCATTCTTGGATAGATTTTCATTACCATTTTTAGGTAGACGCCGTGGGTGGTTGTTAGTAAGTCAAATATTAATTATAGTAACAATACTTGGAATTTCATACATTGATATTACGAGCCAATTAACTGGTTTGGTAATGTTGTGTTTAGGATTAACATTCTTATCAGCAACACAAGATATATTGATTGATGCATATCGTAGAGAGAACGTATCTGAAAAACACTTACCATTAGCATCTTCTGTATATATAATTGGTTATAGAGTGGCAATGGCAGTTGTTGGTTCAGTAGGATTTATTTTATCGGACAGTATATCTTTTAATTTGGTGTATTTGTGTTTATCAGGGCTTATGGTGGTAGGAATAATTACTACTTTGATTTCTGATGAAGGCGATTTTATTATTAAATCAAGAGAATCAATAATTGAACCTTTTATAGATTATTTTCGTAAGAATAAAGCATTGATTATATTAGCATTTATTTTTATTTACAAAATTGGTGATATGTTAGCTTTTTTTATGAGTGTACCTTATTATTTGGATTTAGAATATACTAAATCTCAAATTGGATATATGAAGTTTATAGGTACTTGGATGACACTTCTTGGAAGTTTTGTCGGTGGAATTTTGTTAGTAAAGTATAATAATATAATGAAGGGATTATTTTATTTTGGTATATTACAAATGGTATCTACTTTTGGATATGTTATATTGAGTTGGGTAGAACCAAATCTAATTTTACTTTGTTCAGTAGGATCATTTGAGAGTTTTTGTTCTGGTTTAGGAACTGCCGTATTTATATCATATATTGCTCTACTTACTAATATAAAGTTTACAGGTACTCAATATGCTTTATTATCAAGTTTTGTAGCAATACCAAGAACTATATTTACATCACAAACAGGATTTTTAGTAGAGTCAATAGGTTGGGAATACTTTTTTATATTTTGTACTTTAATTGCAATTCCTGGTTTAATATTGATAAAATTTATAGATAGGGGAGATAAAGCAAATGGATAAGTATATAGTAAAAACAATTTTCACTAAAGATGAGTGTAATGAAATATTAAAAATGGATACCGAATTAATCAAACGTAAAAAATTATCACCGGAGTTTGAATTATCATATATGAATGGGTTTGATAAATATGATGTAGAAGATGTGGTTGTGAAGGCAGATGAGTGGGTATACGATAGATTAAATGGGAATATGGATATAGGTAACTTCGCCAATTGTACTGGAATCTGGCCATTGATATTGAAAGTATATAATGAGGGGGATAAGGTAGGGATGCATGTAGATGACTGTAGAGGGATAAAGAGAGTAACTTGCTCTACTAATTTAAATGATGATTATGGTGGTGGAGAATTACAAGTATTCAATTGGAATATTTCATCTAAGGGCAATTTTTATAGTCAAGATGATTCTTATGATGTAGAAACATTAACTCCGGCTATTGGCCAGATGGTACAATTACCAATGATTGTACCACATAGAGTTACAGAAGTAACATTCGGAGTTAGAAAACAATTAGTAACTTGGTTTACAGGAGAGGTATTAAATTGGTAAAGGCCGTATTACACATACAGAAATGTGGTGGGACATCCGTAGGTGAATATATAAAATCTAATTTGAATGAGGATGAGTATTTAGAGTTATATACTCGTAAAATACCTAAAGATTTAAGTTTTAATAAAATAGAACCACATTCAAGAATAAAAGCATATTTAAAATATTTAGATTTAGATAGAGTTAAAATAGTTTTTGGACATGGTGTTTTCAATGGCTTGGAAGAATATTTTCCTAATCAAAAAGTAAAGTATTATACTATACTTAGAAATCCTATTGATAGAATAATATCGTTATATAATTTTAGAAAAATGGGGGCAGTTGGTCAAAGAGAATTTCCTATAATATACCAGCCAGATGGAAGTGTATATGATTTCGAGGGAGAACTAAAAAAAGAATTTTTCATTGGTGGTAAAGAGAGAAGTTTTTTAGAATGGTTTGTTTATTTTAATGATAGAAAAAAAGATGAAACTGATTCACAATCTTATTTTGATTTTTTAAACTGGAGAAATTTTAAAATTGAAGATTTTGATACTATATGGAACGAAACTCACTTAAAAGGTTTACCAGTAGAAAATATATCACAAAAACTTTTAAAGGAAGATAGGATTTTAATTAAAGATATAATAAAGGTTTATTGGCCAAAGGATTTTAATATTTATGAAACGTCATTGTAAAAAATACGATATAGAAAAATTAAATAAAGATAAAAAGTTTGTAGAAGAACGATTTAAATATGAAGATGGAGCGTTCGGTCATTGTATATCATTACCGAGTATTAATGAGATAGCAGAATCACATAAAAAACATCATAATAATGTACCATTAAGGGGAGTATTGGGTTACACTCCATATTTTAAAGAAATCTTTGATAGTTTCGAAACAGAGATAACTGGATTTAGATTAATGAGAAGAAATGCCCATTCATCTTATGGATTACATGAAGATACTGATATTGGTGAGGATGTAAAAAGAGTTCAAATACCCATTATTACAAATGATGATTGTTGGTTGGCGGCAACGGATTTAGATTATATACCAGAAGATATTAGATTACTCTATGAAAAAGATGGAATAAAGAATGGCATCAACTGGACGGATGAAGTTCCTTATGATAAAGATGGTAAATCGCTTAAGGATTTTAAAGAAAGATTTAAAGGACTCTATACATTGGTACAATTCAAACCTGGAGTAATGTATCACGTTACATTTGCGAAGAAAATACATGGTTTATGGAATGACGGTGATACTAAGAGAGTTACATTATTAATTGATGCAAAAATTAATGATTGGTATGAAAAGTTTTTGGATGGGTTTGAAGATTTTTAAACTATTTATTTAAAAGGTTTTAATTTATGAAAAATAAAGGTCTATTCGACCACATCACGCATATTACTCAAAAACAGACCAAAGGGTATTGGGATTCTTTGAATGAAACAGAGAAGAAGCAATGGTCTAATTATATGATACATAGATTCTTATCTATGAAAATGGAGTGGACAGATTTTGTAAATGAGATTCAAAAATTAAATCTTAAACCTAAACAACTTTATTTAGTATATTCTAACGTATTACCAAAAGGTAAACAATATTTAAAATATATTAAGAAGAAAAAAGGTACTATTTATAATACACAAGTCATTCAGAAAATTTCGGAATACTTTCAAATTAGCCAAACAGAATCAGAAGATTATTTAAATTTGTTATCAAAAGATAAAATTAGAGAATTGATTTCTCTATATGGTTACACAAGTAAAGAATTAAAACAAATGGGATTATAAAATGAAAAAAGCAAAAGTTATAAGAGAATCTAGTACAAGAAAAGGTATGTCGTTAGAAGAAGCGTATGGTAATGCTAATGGTGATAAGTCAGTTGTTACTTTGATGGAAGAAGAATGGCCTGAAATGACCAAAGAGTTTAAGAAGATCCAAAGAGCTCAGTATGAGTTGTTTCTACATAAACAACATGATTATGGCCCAGGTAATATTTCTGTTGGTACACAATTACAAACACCAGAAGAAGTGAAGCTATCACTTACAGGCTTGTGGTTCAGGATTAATGACAAATGTCAGAGATTAAAAACCTTATTGATGGGTGATAAACAATCAGCCGTAGATGAACCAT
>CALBXV010000505.1 GCA_937890045.1 uncultured archaeon | reverse complement strand
GCCGTTTATTTGGTAAGTGGGGCTTCATGAGAGCTAATGGTAAGATTGATTATACACCGTCAATGGAAGCAAATTTTGCTTCTACTATTATTTAAGGATACTAATATGGCTAAATCAAAACATCATAAAAAGAAGAGACCTAATTCAATATGGATTAAACAGCAAGGTAAAAGACGGTCTTATACTCAATGGTTTAATGGAAAAAAGAGGACTAAGAACCGTTCAGGTACATCACTAATTCAAGGACTTAAGAACAATATAAGGAAAAAAGGATAATGAAAAGGATAACTTGGAATCTAAGGAAACAGAACCCGTATTGGCATACATTCTTACATATAGGTAAACAACGGATACATTGCTTATGGAGTTCATTTATGCAGATTGATCTTCATGGATATGCTGTAACTATTGCAGTAGGTAGATATAAAGTAAAGTTCTGGAAAGGATGGTGGAAAAAAGATATATTGTCCAGGATAGAGACATCTAATAGACTATTGGATGGGCCTACTTATATGAGATTAAAAGACGAAAACCCATATAATCCATCTAATTCTGGTACTCGACTCAAAGATTATGCAGATCATCCTTACTTTACTGATCTAAGATCAAGATATAATAAGAGTCAATCAGCAGAGTCATACAGAACAAGACAGCGTTCGAGATGTGATTTATCTCTTAATACTCAAGAATATAGCAGGATAAAAGAAGAAATAACTAATAGGATGACTCAAATATGAAGTATACTCAAGATGGCTGGAAACAGTTACAGCAGAAGACACAACCAGACAGAACAGCTCTATTCTTAGAACAGATACTTGTACCAGTAGGACAACAGATGTTTAGAGAGATGGTGGATAAAAACAGGAAGGATATAAAAAAGATAGAGTCCAGCATCTTTAATCGTAGAAGTAGAAAAGTAAACATAAGCTCAGTATTTAAAGCATTAAGTAAAACACCAAATGAGCTTAAATCAGACACTGTACTTAGAGAGTCAGTTAGACTATATTATAAAGGACTTAGACTGAAAAGGTTACTGCAAACTTGCAGTTTGCTACAAAGGAGCTGATATGAGAACTAAAAAAGACATTCAAGGTGTTATTAGGTCTTATACTGCTAATGCAGTATCAGTAACAAAAATAGGTGGATTTAATAGCAATAATCATATGGAAACATATTTAGCAATGATAAAGATACTATTATGGGTAATAGAAGAAAAAGGTGGATATGATGTACCAGAACATTATTTGGAAGGTGATCCACATTGTTTATTTCATGGCCCAGAAAAGGATAAAGAAAAGACATTGTCAGTTACTGAAGAAGATATAGTATCATTTACAGAGCAAATGATATAAATTATGACAAATAAAAAGAGGACAAAAATGAAATATACTTGCATAGCCTGCGAATTTAAATACCACGCAGATGATATGGATGTAGATGAACGGATGTGCTATAACTGTCTTGAAGAGAGTGAGGTTCATGAAAAGATAATAAGGATTCTTGACAGGTGTAACCTTTACGATCTCAGAACAATACAGGAAGCCCTTTATGAGATGGGGTTCAGAGAGAAGACGATGAGAAATTGGAAAAAGATGAAAAGGAGTTTAGTATGACTACAAAACGGAAATATGTTAAAAAGACCGAGAAAGAACGTGAAGATATATTAAATACTGGCAATTATGCTGTAACTAAATGGTTAGATAAATCAGATGTGCCCTGGTTAAGAGCTGAACAGGCAAGACTTACTAAGAAAGGTTGGGACGTTACTGTGGAGAATAACCACGGATCTTATAGATTATTTGTAATCAGCAAGAATAATACTGTTAAAGAAGAAGAGTTACCGAAAACAAAAGTACTTGTTACTATGTATACAGGCTCAGAACTTTATGAGTTAAGGACTTGGCCTGATAGTCACGATATAATGGGTGATTATGGATGGAATCAGGTTGTAATATCCAGTAAGGACTTAGAACAACCAGCATACATTAAGAAAGTAACAGACTATCTCTTTACAGATGTATAGTAACGTAGCACTTCACCTTAAAATAGATGGGAAAAGAAAGTTTGTAGGTAAACATATTGGGAATACTATTTATCGTGATTTCCCATTTAGTAAGGCTAAGTTAAGAAAAGGTGATGCCTTAGGCTCTGATATGAGATTATTAGAGTATGCAAGATATCATAATATAGCTGGTTTTGTCTTTACAGATCCTAAAAAGAAGGTATCATTTGCGATTTCTATGGATAACCTGGAAAAGTATTACTTTGAGTCACAGGAAAATCCTAAGGAAGGAAGACAATTCAGAGTTAATATGGAACATCTAAAGGAAATTAAATATATTAAGACAGATTACACTAATTTTGAAAGGGAGATACGAGATGGAATCACATATGAAAAAGTATAATTGTGACAAATGTAATGATACTGGTAAGTACTTACAAGGTAGCGTTACAGGATTTAATGATGAGACAGAACAAGAAGAAGAAGAGTTCTGGTGGGAACCTTGTGATTGTATGTATAATACAGCATTTAATATGAAAGTAACAGCCAGTACAAAGCGAGCTAAAATAGCCCCTACCTCAAAGGAAGATAATATATACACAGATGATACAGTTGTTCCCAAGATCAATAATATTGATAAAGATGTTAATACAGAGAAATTCAATGAAGTAGCTAAAAAAATAGTATCAGGAAACTTTGGTAAGAAAAAGATTAATACTACATATCGTAAAGGTATCTTCTATGATGAAAAAGGAGAGATTATTAGTAGAATAGTAGAAGATAAAAAACCACCAATTAATAAGACACATAAAGGTAACAATAAAAGAATATTAAAGTATATTGATAGTCGAATGGATGAAGGTATCAAAAAGTTTGGACAAGAGATGCCGTTAGGGTTCTATACTGTTAATGATATATTGGAAGAAGTAGTAGATGCTTGTATTTATGCCTCATCTTTATTAATTAAGATAGATGGAGCATATAAACGTATATTAAAAGAGGAAAACAAATGAATACATTTATTATGATTGTAATAGGATTAACTTTTGGTTGGCTGTTTGTTATTATGCATAGATATTTATTATATAGACAAGAAGAACAACTGGAAAGTATTGTTCAAGAAGCAATAGTTCAGATTAAACGACATCAAAAAAACTACTTTGATGCTGATCCATTATTTCGTAAATATAATGAGAGAAGAGGGCTATGAAAGAACCTCCAATAGAATATATTGCAAAGAGAATTAGAAAAGAGGAACCACCTTATGATCTTCAGATAATAAAAGAACTACTTATTAGAGCATATCGAGGACTTGATGGTGGTGCTATATGGATGGATTATCCTGAATATTTCAAAGAATATCAAGCTGAACTATTGTTTGGTGAAAATGGAGAATGGCTTGCAAAAAGTGATACCTACGATTGATTTTAAAATACTTCAAAAAGACTATAAAGATCTAAAAGAAAAAGCAGATTTTATTGAAGAATGTCTTTCTTATACCGAAGATATATTAGATGAAATATCGTCTGAATCCAATCCTTCCTATTTAGATAAACTTGCAGAGAATTATTATAAATGGAAATGTAATAAGAAATTAAGAGATATTAATAGAAAGACAGCTGGATAGATATTAGAGATAGATGCTCCGTTAATAACGGGATGAAACATCAACAGTTAATGTTGTTTTCATGCCACCGCGAGCTGGAGATTTATCTCTAATAAATTATGGATGGTCACCGATGAGCCGAAAGGCAAAATTGCTGAACACCTCTAATAGGTAGTTGCCGTAATAAATCTAGAGTCCTATTAAGTGTTAGAC
>CALBXV010000504.1 GCA_937890045.1 uncultured archaeon | reverse complement strand
ACCATCAGACTGTTCAAAATCAACTCCTAGACCTCCAGAAAGTCGCCACACGGAATAATTGGGAAGTAGTAGGGGTCTATACAGACGAAGGTGTCTCAGGTAAACACGGACGGGACAAGAGGCCTCAGTTCGATGAACTGATGAAAGATGTATCTCGTAAAAAGTTCGATTTAATTATGTCCTGGGATGTATCTCGACTAGGTAGATCGCTCAAACATCTTGTGGAATTTATGGAAGATATTCAGTCAAAGAATATCGATTTGTATCTCCACGCCAATGGTTTGGATTCCAGCACAGCCTCGGGTCGTGCTATGTTCGGGATGTTATCCGTGTTCAGTTCTTTTGAACGTGAGCTTATATCCGAGCGTGTAAAATCTGGTCTTGAACGAGCCAAGGCAGATGGTAAGAAATTAGGTAGACCATCAAACATGAACGATGGACTTTGTTCATCTATAAAACTATTAAGAGAACGAGGCCTTGGAATTAAGAAGATAGCCCGTGAACTTGGTATAGGTGTTTGTACTGTCTACAAAGCATTAGAAACTCCTGCATAATCATAATTACCTTTTCGTGTGAAATGGAGTAACTCCATTAAGACCGTATATACGAAATACTGATTCCCTTAGGCTTAGTAGATAAGGGTATGAAATAAGTCTTACCTTAAAGAATCATTATTATGGTAACTAAAAAAGATACATTGACTAATCTTCCTCCGAAACATCGGAAACCAAAGAAACCCAACCGTATTCGTCCTAGAGACAATCGGCGGGGTGAGGTACATCTTATATGTGACGGTGAGGCTAAAGTATTCAGGACTAAACCAAGTGGTGATGTGTGGCAATTTGAAATGAAGATTAGTGATGAACGATATGACAATCCTAGTCCAGACCGTGAGACTCCAAAAAATAAGTGGCTTCGTAAATCATTACGAACTAGGGATCTCGATGAAGCGAAACGGAAAGGTAAAGAACTATGGATGTTAACAATCGGTAGAGTACAAAGTTCTCAACCTATCTTTGCACCGACCACATCCAAACTTGTGAATATGTTTCTTGAGGTCAAGAAATCTGAAATAGGTATCAACAAGACTTACGGTAGATACCAAACAATAAGAACTCAACTCGGTTGGTATCTGGAGTTTGTTGGACCAGATGAAAAGATTACAGATGTAGATAGAAACATTTGGGATGGTTACTACAGGTTTAGAAGAACACATAAACCCAATGTAACTGATATGACTTTGACTAATGAGAAGTCCACTATCCGTTCACTTTATCGTTGGGCTATTCGTCTAGAGTATTTACCTCAAAGATATCTTCCTGAGTTCCCACTCTTATCAACTGAAGCTGTAAAGAGAAGGGCATTAACAGTTGAAGAATGGAGAACTATCTACGAACACATGAGAAGTAAGAACTGGACTAATGTGGACGATCCTAAGAAGGAAGAACAAAGAAGATTCATTTATTGGTTCGTATTAGTTCTAGGAAATTTGGGCTGTAGGTTTGGTGAGGCTCGTCGATTAACGTGGAATAATATAAAGAAGATACAGAAAGTAACCGTAGATGGAAGAGATCAAACTCAAGTGACAGTTAATTTCCTTAAGTCTCAAACTAAAAATAAGAAAGCCAGAACAGCCATAGGTAGACGGGGAGATGTGTTTAGTACTATCAAGAGATATTCAAAACATACAAAGAATACTGATTTTATATTTGTAGATAACGATACAGGTGAACAAATCTCTAGAGAGGTGTATTACAGACAATGGCACACGATGTTGGAAGAAACAGGACTCCAAGAGAAGTCTGTTGAACCTCTTTCTTTCTACAACATTAGACATTTTTTCGCTACGCAGAGACTCTATTCTGGAGCCAATCCATATGCACTAGCTAAGACTATGGGTTGTGGTATTCAATACATATGGGATCACTATGGCCAAGTTGATGTAGAGAAGATGGCCAAAGACTTAACCAAACAAGTCAATTACGATAAAGACGGAATGGTTGTTATCAAATAATTCCTGCCG
>CALBXV010000503.1 GCA_937890045.1 uncultured archaeon | reverse complement strand
AGTAACATTAGCACTTTCTCATATTAAACAGAGAAAGTTTGTTGTTCCATTTCAATATGGATTTAACGGATTGAATCCTGGTGTAGCTAGACATACTGGAGCCAACATTGCAACCACAAATACACAGGGATTTAACTGTTCTTCAGCTACAACTGGTGGAACAAAATCTTACAAGAGAGCAATTACTGCAATAAGTAACCCAGATGAGTTTGACATTAACTTGTTAGTAACTCCTGGAATACTTCACAGATTGCATCCTGCTGTAACAAATCACGGTATTAGTAAAATGGAAGACAGAGGTGATGCATTGTATATTCTTGATGGTTTTGACATTGATGATAATATTTCAACTGCAACAAGTGCAATTAATGCACTAGATACGAATTATGCAGCAACATATTATCCCTGGGTCAAGATACTTGATAGAAATACTAACAAACCAGTTTGGGTGCCACCGTCATGTGTGCTACCAGGTGTGATAGCGTACACTGACCAAGTTGCTCACGAATGGTTTGCACCAGCAGGCCTAAATCGTGGTGGTTTGACAACTGTTGTTCAGGCTAAGAAACGGCTAAGTCATTCAGATAGAGATGAATTGTATGAAGATAGAATTAATCCAATCGCAACATTCCCAGGTCAGGGTGTAGTTGTTTGGGGGCAGAAAACACTGCAATCCAAACCTTCAGCACTTGATAGGGTTAATGTTCGTAGATTGCTGATTAGACTTAAGAAGTTCATTGCAAGTTCGTCTAGATACTTGGTATTCGAGCAGAACGATTCAGCAACAAGAAGTAGATTCTTGAATATAGTGAATCCGTTCTTAGAGTCAGTACAGGCAAATAGTGGATTAACGGCGTTCCGTGTAGTTATGGACGAAACAAATAATACTCCGGATGTGATTGATAGAAATCGTCTCGTTGGACAGATTTTTATTCAACCCACAAGAACAGCGGAGTTTATCGTTCTTGACTTTGTGGTACTACCGACTGGAGCTACTTTCCCAGAGTAATTCACAAATTACATATAAAAACAAAAAAACCCTGCCTCTATGGTGGGGTTTTTTATGCAAAAAACTATTTATATAAGAGAAGATTTAAAAACCTTCTAAAAAACTTGGAAAAATAGTGAAATTGAAAATAAAGGATTTTTGAAATTGTTTATATTTATATGTGAAACAGAAAATTTTATAGGAGAAACAGGATGCCAGAACTAATTGATCCGTCAGAAATAATGTTTACACCCTTCGAGCCGAAGACTAAGAATCGGTATATCATGTACATTGAAGGTATTCCGGCGTATCTTATCAAGACAGCTAATAGACCAACTATTACATTTGAAACAATTGAGTTGGATCATATTAATGTAAGGAGATATGTTAAAGGTAAAGGTGCTTGGGATACAGTAGAAATAACACTTTATGATCCTGTTGTTCCTTCGGCAGCTCAGGCAGTTATGGAGTGGGTAAGACTATCACACGAGTCCGTAACAGGAAGAGATGGATATACAGATTTTTATAAGAAAGATGTTACTATCAATGTTCTTGGACCAGTAGGTGATAAAGTTGAAGAATGGACATTGAAAGGAACTTTTATTGAGTCTGCTACTTTTAATGATTTGGATTGGGCAAACACAACGGATCCAGTTGATATTACATTGACTCTTCGCTACGATTACGCGATTTTACAATTTTGATTAAAGTATTACTTTAAGTGGTTATGAAAAAATATTGTAAATGTGGATGTGGGGATACTGTTAAAAATGAATGGTCAAAAGGACATTATTCCCGAGTTCATAATAATTGGGGACACAATCCAACGGCAATAGAAAATTCAGCTAAAACTCGTAGAGAACAATATAAGAATGGTGAAAGAAAAGTTTGGAATGATGGATTAACTATTGAAGATGAACGAGTAAAAGAAAATTGTAAAAATCTTGTTAAGTGGAATACATCAAATAAGGCTAAAAAGGTTAAATCATCTAATATGAAGAAGCAATGGAAATCTGGAAATTTAAAAGTTTTATACGGAAAAGATTCTTCACAATGGCAAGGCGGAACATCACCATTATCAGCAAGAGTATATGCATCTAACAAATTATACAAAGAATGGA
>CALBXV010000502.1 GCA_937890045.1 uncultured archaeon | reverse complement strand
TTGGTGCTACTGGGCATGTTGATCATGGTAAAACTACTTTAGTTGAAGGTTTAACTGGAGTATGGACTAGTGCACATAGTGAAGAATTAAGGAGAGGTATTACAATAAAAGTTGGATATGCAGATGTTGCATTTTATAAATGTGAATCTTGTCCACCTCCAGGTAATTATTTTATTGTACCAAAATGTCCTAAATGTAAAAATGAAGCTAAATTATTACGTGTAGTTAGTTTTGTTGATGCCCCTGGTCATGAAAGTCTTATGGCTAATACTTTATCTGGTGCTTCGCTAATGGATGGTTCATTACTTGTAATTGCTGCTAATGAAAAAGTTCCACAACCTCAAACCCGTGAACATCTTATTGCATTACAAATGTTGGGAATGAAACATATTGTTATTGCTCAAAATAAAATTGATTTAATAGATGATGATCAAGCATTATCTACTTATCAAAGTATTACTTCTCTACTAAAAAATACTGTGGCTGAAAAATCTCCTATTATTCCAATTTCTGCTCAACATAAAATAAATATAGATAGTGTTATAGAATCTATTGAAAAATATATTCCAACTCCTAAAAGAGACCTAACGGCTAACCCATTACTGCATGTTTTAAGATCTTTTGATGTTAATAAACCTGGTTTAGATATTAACGCCATTACTGGCGGTGTTGTTGGTGGTTCTATAATTAAAGGAAAACTTAAAGTAGGTGATGAAGTTGAATTTAGACCTGGTATTTTAGATATCTCTGGTTCTATCTATAAATCTATTAATACTAAAATATTAACTATTGCAACTTCGGCTGGTTTAGTTGATGAAGCTTCACCGGGAGGATTAATTGCGTTAGGTACTAGTCTCGATCCTTCAATAACTAAAAGTGATTCTCTTTTAGGTTGTGTAATCGGTAGAGTTAATGAACTTCCTGAAGTTTACAATTCGATTAATCTAGAATATGATCTATTTGACTCAGCTATTGGTAGTGAAGGATTACTTAAAGTTGATCAAATAACTAAAAACGAGAACCTTAGAATTAATTCAGGAACTGCTATTTCTGTGGGTAAAACTTCTTTTATAAAAAATGGCAGTGTTACAATAGATCTAAAAAGACCTATATGTGCGGAACCAAATTCTAGAGTTGCTATTAGTAGAAGAATTGGTGGAAGATGGCGTTTAATTGGTTCAGGATCTTTGAAATAATTAATAGCTATGTAATATTATGACTCAAATTCTATTAGATACCAGTTTCTTATTATTTATTGCTAAACATAATGTCCAATTAAATAGTCTAGAATCAATTTTTGGTAAAATTGAATTTATTTTATTGGATACTGTTTTAGAAGAATTAAAACATATCTCATTTTCTAAATCAATAAAAAAAAACAGCGCTAAACTTGCTCTTAATTTTGTGAAAAATTTTAAAATAGTTAAATTTGATTATGTTAGTGATGTTGACACAAGTATATTGATTTACTCTCAAAAACATTCTGTTAATGTAGCTACTTGTGATAAAAAATTAAGAAAACAACTAAAAGATCTATATATTCGTGTAATTTCTCCACGCCAAAATCAATTGATCGTTGATTGATGTTGTATTGAACCAAAACCTTCTTAAATACTTAATTATAGAAATATACCTGTATTGTTTCAATTAGTTAATCTGTCAGATGTTGTTAAAGTTCCACCTAATACAGATGGTAACTCTGTTAAAGTAGCCGCTAAAAAAATTCTTAAAAATAAATATGAAAGTACTATTGATACTTCAGTTGGATTTATTATTCTAATTACTAAAGTTTCTGTTGAAAATATAGGGAAAGTTATACATGGTGATAGTTATACTTATCATAAAGTAAATTTTTCTGTATTAACATTTTTCCCCAAAATACAAGAAATTGTTGAAGGTGAATTAATTGAAATAACTGATTTTGGTGCTTTTATAAGAATTGGTCCAATAGATGCTTTGTTACATCTATCTCAAATTATGGATGATTATCTTACTAGCGATGTAAAACAAGGAGTTATTCTAGCTAGTCAAAGTAATAGAACATTAACTGTAGGTGAGAAAATGAGAATAAGAATAACTGCGGCAAGTTTAGGAAAAGGAACTGCCCTTGGAAAAATAGGGGTTACATGCAGACAACCATTTTTAGGACCGCTAGCTTGGATTGATGAAGATATAAAAAAAATTAAATCTTCTAATTCTCCTAAAAAATCTGAAGATTTCAAATCTAGTTCTTCTGATAAAGAAAAAAAAAATAAGTGATTATCTTGGTAAAAGAATTTGCATGTCGGAAATGTCGTCTTCTTACAACCGGTAAAATCTGTCCTAATTGTGAATCAACTGATCTTACACTAGATTGGAGTGGTCTAACAGTTATTTTGGATTCTGAAAATTCTGAAGTTGCTAAAACCTTATCTATTACTAAACCGGGTAAATATGCTGTTAAAGTGAGTTAGCTTAAAATATTTGTAAATATTAGATGTTGGGTATATTATGTTGTTAACTGTTAAACAAGTTCAAGAATTTAAGACGTTAAATCGTACGGAAATTGAATGTGTTTTTAAAAATATCTCAGGCATTTTAACTAGACAAGGTGCTGTTGATGCTATTAAAAAAGAACTGAAAATTAATGATAATAAAATTTATTTGATATATTTGAAAAGCAGTAGTGGTATTAATGAATTAAATGGACTGTTTTATGTATATAAAAATGAAGAAATAGCAAAACGTTATCTACCAAAATATATTCTAAATCGTAATTCTCCTAAAGCTAAGCCTGTTGAGGATGCTAAGCCTGTTGAGGATGCTAAGCCTGTTGAGGATG
>CALBXV010000501.1 GCA_937890045.1 uncultured archaeon | reverse complement strand
AATTATAAATAAATATATTATATGGAATACGTTGAATGACTCAATTAAATCATATTTACTAGTTATACTCTTATCAGTAATGTGGGGGTTAAATTGGACTACTCTAAAGATTAGTGTTACTTCAACTTCTCCACTTTTTGTAGCTGTTGTTACAGTTTTTCTTGGAGCAGCATGTTTTATACCTCTATGTTTGAAGTTTAATGTTAGGTTTCTTATTCGTAAGCATCTTTGGAAATATATGCTTCTTGGATTATTTAGCACTACTTTAGTTCATGGTTTTGAGTTTCAAGCTTTTAGATTTATCTCATCTTCTGAAACTGCTATCTCTTTTTTCATTTTTCCTCTTGTTAGTGTTCCTTTGTCTGCTATTTTTCTTAAGGAGAAAACTTCTCTAGTGAAAATTATAGGTGTTCTTGTTGGTTTTTTTGGAATCTTTGTTATTTCTTTCCCCAAACTATCATATATTAGTGGATTTAACACTGAACTTCTTGGTATTGGTCTTGCTATGCTTGGAGGTAGTTTCTGGGCTGTTGCAAGTGTGTATTTTAAAAAGACTACTTGGGAAACTAGTGGTGATAATACACATTTAATTTCTATGTTACAACTCTTCTTTGGTGGAGTCTTTTTATTTCCATTGTTCATTTTAACTGATGATGTATCTCAATTTTCTTTTTCTTCTGATCTTATAATATGTCTAATATTTACAATAGTATTTGTTAAATTCATTGGCTATTTTATCTGGTATAAATTGTTGAATAAGGGTTCTGTTGTGAATTTGTCTACTTCTACTTATTTGATTCCTGTTTTTGCTACAATATTTGGTGTGTTTTTGCTTGGTGAAGTGTTTACTTTGTATAATTTATTTGGTATTATGTTTGTTTTAATTGGAATATATATGACTATTCGTAAAACTTAAAATTGATATTATCTAGAATTGAACTAATCTAATGAAAATATTATATTATTTACTACCAATTTTTATTATTATTTATTCATCTTATTCTATACCACTAGTTGTTGCAGATGATGAAAAATTAATTGAAAAAACATGGGGGGGGCGGATATTCATTGGATGTTGCTGAAGATGTTATTGTTGAGCCTGATGGTTCTATTTTTGTAGCAGGTTGAACAACCAGTCGTGGTGAAGGTGAAGAAGATGCGTTATTAATTAAATATGATCAATATGGAAATCTCTTATGGGCTAAAACATGGGGTGATCAGTATCCTGATTTCTTTCATGGCTTGATGTTTCTGAGAATGATTTTATTTATGTAACTGGTAGAACTGAAAATTATGATTATAATGTTCGTGATATTGTTGTATTAAAACTTGATCTTGATGGAAATTTAATTTGGGAAGAAACTTGGGGTGGTCAAAAATGGGATTTTGGTAAAGAAATTAAAGCTGCTGATAATTATGTTTATGTGACTGGAGAAACTTATAGTTTTGGAGCTGGAGGTTTTGATTTATTATTTCTAAAATACGATGTTGATGGTAAATTACTTGAATCCAAAACTTGGGGCGGTACTGGACCAGATATAGGTGCTGCTATTTATGTTCTTTATGATTCTGTCTATATTGCAGGTTCTACTGGAAATTCAATTAGAAGTTTAATTAATATTGATCAAACTTTTATTGATGTTAACGATTCTGGTGAAACAGTTTCTTATCCAAAATCAAATAAAATATTGGGTGAAATTTCTGAATTACCAAAATATGTTAATCATACATCAACATCAATTTCTGGTAAAATTATGAATGTTGACGGTGATGAAAAATTTAGAAATGAAGCTGATATCGCTCTAATTATATTTGCTTCATTTGATCAACCATCTAATGTTATTTCTAATTTAAATTATATACTATTATTCTTTGTGATTGTTTTTATAATATCTCTAATAGTAATTTATTTCTTTAAAAAGAACAAATTATCATAGATCTCTTTTTTATATAATTTATTATTCTGTTTCTAATTTTTTTTTAAAAAATATATTAAGTTATTTTTGTTTCTTTATATTTGATTATTATGAAACGTTTACCACAATTAGGTAAAGTACATAAAGATTTTCTAGAAAATATTGTTCTCTCTAAACTTAAGTCAAAATCTGATTTACTTATTGGTCCAAAATACGGTTTTGATAGTGGTGTGATTAAAATTGATGATAATAAAATTATGGTTATTGCTACTGACCCTATTTCTATTATACCTTCACTTAATATCAGAGATTCAGCTTGGTTATCCGTACATCTATTAGCTTCTGATATAATGACAAGTGGAATTAAACCAATTTACGCTTCCATTAATTTCAATTTACCGCCTGAAATTCAAGATAGTTATTTTAAAAAATATTGGAATCATATGATTAATGAATTTAATAATCTAGATATATCTATAGTAACTGGTCATACTGGTAGATATGATGGATGTAATTATCCTATAATAGGTTCTGGAACTCTTATCGGTATAGGTGATAAAGATCAATATGTTGCTCCTAATATGGTTGATGTTGGAGATAATATACTAATTACTAAAAGCGCTGGAATTGAAACTACTGCTATTTTATCACATATCTTTCCTAATGTAATAAAACGTAAACTAGGGTCTAACTTACTCTTAAAAGCTCAAAAATATGTTTATATGTGTTCTACTTATCAAGATTCTCTTCTTTCAACTTCAATTGGAATTCGAAATAATGGTGTAACATCCATGCATGATGTAACTGAAGGAGGTGTATCTGGTGCTTTATATGAACTTGCAATTGCTATGAATCACGGCATTCATATTAAAAAATCATCTATTCCTATTTCAGATGAAACAAAAAAAATTTGCTCGCTATTTAATCTTAATCCTTTAGAAACAGTTAGTGAAGGTACTTTATTGATAACTGTTAAAAGAAATAAAACTAAAGATTTAATAAAATTACTTAATTCTCAAAATATTTACACTACTATTATTGGTCAAGTCGTTCCTAAAAATGAAGGAATATATTATGCTGATAATATTGATAAAACTTATCTTACTTCTAATATATCTACTAACTATTGGGATTGTGTATCTGATTATATTAAAAAAGGATGGAATTAATTTAGTTTTATTTAATTATCTTAGAAAAACATTAATCTAATATTAATTATATATGTTTTTGATTATAAAATGAAATCTAGATCTGAAATAAATTCAAGTGATACATGGGATACTAGCGATCTATATAATAATGATTCGCAATGGGAAAAAGATTTTAAAATTTTTAAAAAAAATATATCGAATTATTCGAATTTCAAAAATACACTAAATTCTGTTATTTCAATTAAAAAATGTATCGACTTCCACATGGATCATTCTCGAGGTCTTGAAAAACTATTTACATATTCACATCTAAAAAGTGATGAAAATAAAACTAATTCACATTATCAGGCTATGTTACAAACTATTACTACTATGTTAGTGAATTCTTCTAAAGAATCCAGTTTTATTGTTCCTGAATTGATGTCTCTAAAAAATAATTTTATTAAATCACTTATGTCTGATTCACGTTTAAGTCACTACAATTTTTATCTAAAACAAATTTTTAGACTTAAAAAATATATTCTTTCTGATAAAGAAGAATCAATATTAGCTGCATCTAGTGAAATTGCTCGTTCGTCTAATGAAGTGTTTTCAATGTTGGATAACGCTGATGTTATTTTTGAAAAAATCAAAGATCCTAATGGAAATATAATTGAAATAACTCATGGAAATTTTAATAATTTACTGCAAAATCATAATAGAAAATTTAGACAAAAAATATTTAAAAAATATTATACAAAATATCTGAATCATAAATATACATATTCTTCATTACTCTCTAATAATGTTAAGAAAGACTACTTCTATTCTAAAACTCGTGGATATAAATCAACAATTGAAAAAGTTTTACATGAGGATAATATTCCTATTGCTGTATATGATAATCTTATTAATACAGTAAATAAAAATTTTGAGCCACTATACAAATATTTTCAAATTAGAAAAAAAATACTTGAAATAGATGATCTTCATATCTACGATTGTTTTGTTCCTTTAGTCCAAGATTTAGATTGGAATATGAATTTTAATGATGCGAGTTCACTTATCTTAAAATCACTTAAATTACTTGGGATTGAATATTGTGATATAGTTAAAAAAGGATTAACTATTGATGGTTGGGTGGATAAATATGAAAATATTGGTAAACGCAGTGGCGCATATTCTTCTGGTTGTCATGACTCTAAACCATACATTCTTATGAATTATGTATCAAGCGATATTAATAGTGTCTATACATTAATTCATGAACTAGGTCATTCATTACATTCCTATTATTCCAGAGAATATCAACCATATACTTATTCTGATTATACAATTTTTGTTGCTGAAGTTGCTTCTACTTTTAATGAAGCTTGTCTTACAAAATATCTTATGTCCCAAGCTAAAGATGATAAAATGAAAATTTATCTTATATCTCGAGAAATAGATAATATTAGAGGTACATTATATAGACAAACAATGTTTGCAGAATTTGAGAAACAAATTCATGGTAAAGTAATAAAAGATGAACCTATTACTCTTGAATTAATTAAAACTATCTATCACTTACTTCTTGAAAAATATTTTCATAATTCATTTATTCTAGATAGTGAATTAGATTATGAATGCCTCAGAATTCCTCATTTTTATTCTAGTTTTTATGTATATAAATATGCAACTGGAATATCATGTGCTTATTATTTATTTGATAAAATTTCTAAGGGTGATGAATTAGCACTAAAGAATTACATAAATTTTCTTAAATCTGGAGGGTCTAACTATTCTGTTGATCTATTAAAAGACGCTGGTGTAGATATAACTGTACCTGATCCAATTCAAAATACTTTAAATAAATTCTCTTTTCTAGTAGATTCTCTTGATGAGTTAACTAAATAATATTGCTTACTTATATGTCTAATTTTTTAACATTATTTCATCTACTAATATATCTGAATCATAAAATGCTGCTAATGCAATTGAGTCAGATGCTCTATAATGTTTTAATATTATTTCTTTATTTCTTATTTTAAAATGTATGTTAGCTCTTAATACACTCTCTTTATTATAAATCTCTATTTTTGTAAGTAGCATGTAATTATATTCTGCTAATTCTTCTACTAATTTATATATAGTTGGTAATGATGTTCTATCTCCATTTATAAATCTCTTAATATGTTGTGCTACTTCACCTGAAAACGCAGTTATGGGAATGTTTCTCCCATCTTTTGCTGTTAATATTAATACTCCCTGTAATCCTTGTGGGTCTGCAAATCCGACTTCTGTAATTTTTACTTTAATATAATTTGTAATATCTTTTAAATTATTCTTCAAAATATATTTTATTTATTTTATTTAATTATATTAAACTATTGTTGTATTTGATTTATCATATCTGTATATATATCTGCTAATCTGTCCGCTTCTGATTTATTTTGTGATTCTACTGATAATCTTAATATGTTTTCCGTATTTGAAGGTCTTATTAAAACCCATGAATTTTTTGACTCCCAAATTTTTACACCGTCAATTAATTCACATTTTTT
>CALBXV010000500.1 GCA_937890045.1 uncultured archaeon | reverse complement strand
CAAAACATGAATCAGGGGCTTTATACAAAATTTTAAAAATATTATATGAGAGTAACATAAATCTAACAAAAATAGAATCTAGACCTACAAAATTAAAACCATGGGAATATTATTTTTACGTAGATTTTGAAGAACATAGACTAAATAAGAACGTTATTAATTCACTTGATAAGATAAAAGAGAACACAATGTTTATGAAGATAATAGGATCATATCCAAAATCAAAAGATTAAACATAATTAAATATGATAACATGATAAAAAAATATAGAGAAATGAATCAAGAAAAAATAATTGTAGAAGCCAGTGCTTCATCAGCAAATTTAGGTCCAGGATATGATGTTTTTGGTTTATCTTTAGATAATCCAAGAGATAAAATCGAAATTACTAGAAATAACAAAAATAAAATAGAATTAAGTGTTTTAGGAAAATATAAAAACAATATACCTATAGATATTAAGAATAATATAGTTGGAATAGTTGCAAAGAGAATAGCAAAAGATTTAGAGATTACTGGTATAGATATTAAATTAACAAAGAATATACCTTTAAACATAGGTTTAGGTGGAAGCGCTGCATCAGCAGCAGCAACTGTTATTGCAATAAACGAATTATTTGAATTGAAATTATCTAAAACAGAAATAGTAAATTATGCAACATATGGAGAATTAAAGATAGCAGGTTCTGGACATGCAGATAATACATCTGCAAGTATCTTTGGTGGATTCACAATAGTAAAATCTTATGACCCTCTAGAAATCATTAACATAATACCGCCAGATAATTTAGAAATATGTATAGTAATTCCAGACATATATATAAGTAAAAGAAAAACAGAATATGCTAGATCAGTTATTCCTAAAGAAATTAATATTGAGAAAGTAACTAAAAATATAGGAAACGCAACATCATTAGTATATGGAATGAGTAATAAAAATATAAAAATAATAGGAGAATCAATGTTTGATAACATAGTGGAACCTGCAAGAGCTTTTTTAATACCAGGATATAAAAAAGTAAGAGATATGGCAATTAAATCTGGTGCGGTAGGAGTAGCAATTAGTGGAGCTGGACCAAGCATGATAGCGTTATTGGATAAGACAAAAAAAGACTCGAATAAGATAGGTGAACAGATGGTAGCAGCATTCAAGAGCGAAGGAATAAAAGCAGAATATTATGTTACTAAAGTAGGTGATGGACCATTAATAAAGAAGATAAGATAATGTTTTTACAATGTATAAATTGTAAAGAACATCATGAAATAACAGATGATATATACTTTTGTTCTAAATGTAATGATATTTTAGAAGTTATAAATGAATATAATAATAACCCGATAAATAAAAGTGATTTATTTAACAAAAAAACATCAATCTGGAAATATATAAAATTATTACCAGTATTAGACGAAAACAAAATTATTTCATTAAATGAAGGTGGAACAACACTACATAGATCAAGCAGATTAAGTGAGAAGATAAAATTAAATAATTTATACATCAAAAATGAGGGTGAAAATCCTACAGGATCATTTAAAGACAGGGGAGTAACACTTGCAATAACTAACGCAATAAAATTGAATAAGAAGAAAGTTATATGCGCGTCTACAGGTAATACTTCAGCGTCAGTCTCAGCATATTCTGCAAGAGCTGGATTAAAAAGCATAGTAGTAATTCCATCAGGTAAAATTGCTCAGGGTAAATTAATTCAAGCAAAAATATATAATTCAAAAATAATTCAAGTATTAGGAAATTTTGATATAGCATTAGATTTAGTATATTCAGTAATTAAGAAAAATAGAGACTTATGTTTCTTAAATTCAATTAATCCATTTAGAATAGAAGGACAAAAAACATTAGGTTTTGAAATAATAGATCAATTACAAGATATTCCAGATTTTATAATAATACCAATAGGTAATGGAGGAAATATATCTGCACTTTGGAAAGGATTAAGAGAATATCATGAATTAAATATTATTAATAGATTACCAACTATAATAGGTGTCCAAGCAGAATTTGCGTCACCTATTGCAGATGCGATATTAAACAAAATAGATACAATTAACCCAATTATTAACCCTAAAACATTTGCAACAGCAATTAGAATTGGCGCTCCAGTTAATTGGAAAAGAGCAATAAATGCAATACGTGAATCTAAAGGAACGGTGTTAACTGTGACAGACAAAGAAATAGGAGAAGCACAGAATAATTTAGCAAAATATGATGGGATATTTGTTGAACCAGCAGGAGCAACAAGTATAGCTGTTTTAGGTAAATTAATTAATAAAAAAATTATTGATAAGAATGATAAAGTAGTATGTATAACTACTGGAAATGGATTAAAAGAACCTCAGATTATGAGAGAAGAAACAAATGAGGTTACAATTAAACCCGAATATTCATTAATAGAAAAAGAGATATAAAATAAATTAAGTAAAACAGTAAAATCAGAGAATTATTTAACTAAGGTTTATAGTTAGAATAATAAATTATATTAGGTATATAACAGGGAGAATTGACAAAGAATTTGAACAGAAATAATAGTAAAGCAGATAAAACATCATGTATTTTTTGTAAAATTATTAATAAAGAAATTCCAGCATATGTGATTCATGAAGATAAAGATAATATAGCATTTTTAGATATTAATCCAGTAGCTCAAGGACATGCACTTGTAATAACAAAAGAACATTATGATAATTTTTTGGAGATGGATACAAATAAAATTAATAGTCTCTTCACAATTGTAAATATTATTGGAAAACGAATAAAAAATATAATGAGATCAGACGGAATAAATATAGGAACAAATATTGGTAAAGCTGCTGGACAAATAATTTTTCATATTCATGTACATATAATACCAAGAGAATATAATGATAAGATAGATTTTTCTAATAGATTTTCATTAACAGAAGAAATATTTAGAAAAATACAAAATAAATTATTAATATTAGAAGAAAAATAGAAGTAAATATTAAATCTATAAATTATTGAATTAAATTGGAACACGAAATAATAAATTTAGAAATTAGTTATGGTATTAATAAATTAAATAAATTAATTAAAGGATCATTAAATACTATTATTTTTGATAAACCACAAACAAAAAATAGAGTTTTAGAGAAAATAATTAACAATATTAATAATAATGGTCTAGTTTTTTATATTGATTTAGAAACAAAATTTAGAGTTAACATTGAACAGGAAATAATTAGATTAAAAAAACCAGAGAATTTAATAGTTTTTAGCATAATTAAGAACAATTTAGATAACATAATTGCGCAAATTTGTTCATCTAATTGCAATGAAAACGATATAATAATACTAGATTCTATAAACGCATTAAATAAAAAAACAGAAAACAATATTTTAACAAAAATTAATAGAAAATTAGGTATTTATTTATCATTATTAAAAGATATATCATGTAAAAATGGAACAACCATAGTAGTTATAACAAATTTTATAATTAAAAAGAACAGTATAGATGAAATAACTTTAAATAAATTTAGAAAAACAAAATTAATTCCTTTAGGAGGTAGAGTAATAAAAAAGATGAGTAATAATATAATTTCAATAAATGAGAAATAAGAAAAATTAATGTTATTATTAACTAAAAAAGAAGAATCCCAACATTACAGAAATAATAAAAATAGAAATACCAATTAGAAAATATGTATTAGAAGCCCTAGTACTAAGTAATTTTTTCCCAATAAGTGAGATAATATAAAGACCAAGAATTCCAAGTAACAATACAAATATAATAATTATGGATGGAATAATATTACCACCTTCTAAAAGAAGATTAATCCATCCAGAGATTAGAATAAAGAATATTAAGAGATATAAAATAGATATAATGAAAATTTTATTATTAGCTAATCCATTTATCAAGTTCATCAGACACTTATTTCTTTTTACAATTAACATTTAAACATAAATTCAAACTTAAACCTTTTCTAAACCATACAATAATTTTTGGATAATTACATTTATTACATAATTTAGTTAATGATTTAATAACACCTTTTTGAGGTAAAGGAGCTGAAAAATTACAATTTTTAGGATAATTAGAGCAACCAACAAATCTTTTTTTAGTTATT
>CALBXV010000499.1 GCA_937890045.1 uncultured archaeon | reverse complement strand
CCAATGGTTAAACTAATAAATGGGGCTTCCATTCTTTTACCATCTCCAACTTTCTTCCAAGATGGGTATGTAAGTCCAACAAGATAATTCAATTTTTCCCATAGAATAGGTAATTCTTGTTTACTACTTGGAACAACCATAAATTCAAAACTCATTGACCTATCCACTCCTTGATAAACATGGACACTATCTGGACGACCAATGTATCTTTCTGAACTCCATTCTGGAGTAAGTGATTCACTTATTCCACTCAAAAATGCTCTAAATATAATATATTTTTTATTTACTATGTCATAAATTTTAAATTTAATGTAATCGGGTTTCTCACTATCGTCACCATATGGAGTCATATTAATAGAATCAGGTTCCCCAATACCAGTACCTTGACCATACATATAATTTTTCTCATCTTTCTTTACTAATCCTAGTTTACCCTCTGAATCAATTTTGTATACCAGGCCTGTGGTGGAAATATCCTTTGCCTGGCCTGGGTATTGTCCACCCTTATCTGTCTTTGCAGTTTTTTTACCATACTTTTCACTGTCATCAGTAGATTTTGGTATATCACCATATGCTAAAGTCTTGTATCTATCAAGTAAATTTCCTGTCTTATTTAATTCAACTGTTCTTTCATGGATATCTTGTACTATTTGTGATTCTACCGTGTTATCCCCTCCGTCTGTGATTGTAACATTTCCATCTGTATTTATATTCTTTGTAGATAACTTTTTAATAACTTGTGGTAATTCTTGATTACTTAATCCAAATCTACCTTCATCAACTATACCCCTTAATTTCTCTTTGTCAGTTTCGGGTACACTCTTTATACTCTTTTCATATCCATCTTTGAAAGTTAGTGTTCCCCTTTTACCTGCATTCCATTGATGTCCATATAAACTATCTGCCAATTGTATAGGTGTTCCACTTTCATCAATAAAACCGAGTGATTGTTTTTCTGAACCAAGATTTCCTCCCGATTGGTTATTGAATAATGGAAAATTTTGAAGTTTTATAGGACCTGAAAGTGTAGTTCTTCCATCTACATTAAATCTTGCCGTATTAAGATGGGCAGTCTGTATTTGAACAACTGGGTCTTTATCGTCATCTATTCTTAATCTTGTTTTTGTTAAAGGACTACTTTGAGTTTCACTACCACCAATAATATCAGTATATTTATTTTCCGAATCATATAAATCACCATCGAAACTATCATTAAATATCCTTTCACCTCTCGATAAACCACCAAAACTGACACCTTCTCCTGATATTGATGGATGTGTATTATAAACTTTTTCTGTACCAATTGTTACTGTATCAGATGTTATTTTATAAACTTGTTTTATTTTTGCCTGTGCAAGTCCATAATCACTATCCGTACCACCTATAATGTATAACGGTGACTGATCAACAGTATATTGATATCCTTTACCGTATCTATTATCTTTATCGTATAAATCACCACTAAAATTTAGAAATGTATCGGCTGATATTGATATGGGTTCTTTATTAGTCTCACTATATGCCGTTACTTTATTTGTAAAAGTAGGATCACCTATCCTTTGTCCTATCGAAAATCCTGCTTGGTCATCTGCTAATTTACCTGTTGGTGTGAGAGTTCCATGACCTGATAAATATAATGTACCACTTTTTTTGTAAATGTTTTTACCATCGGGCTGGGTTACTGGTCCTGATGTAGTTACTCCATCAACCGTTGGTCTTTCATGGTCAAATTTTGTTGAAATCTCTTTTGGAGTACCAGCTACACTAAGAGTACTTCCCCAAACTTTCGTAGCGGCTGGTGATAGAGTACTTCCATTATGGATAAATATTACATCTTGTTTTGCTTTTGGAGTACTCGCGTGTCCAAGTGCCCTTTCTTTTCCTTCAAGTGGATAAGTTGGTACGGTTGGAGATCCGTGTCCTGACCAATATTGTACCCCAAAATCTGTCCAATTAGTACCCGAAGTATCTGTGTCCCCATACCTATCACCAATAAAAATACCTTTTGTAAATACGCTATTTCCAGTAACATCATCTTTAAAACTTGGAATAATATTTAACTGTCCTGCTCTTGTCGCGGATCCTACCCATTCACCGTTCAGTTCCTGTGAAATATCAAAATTTGGATTTGCATATCTATATTTCTGCCCTGCAGTTGTCGGCCAGGATTTATGAATATACGTTGTTTTACTAATTGCAAGAACTTTGCCTTTTAGTTCAGTAGGTGTGTTCCAAATTGTTTTACCTGTTACTGGATCTGTGGTGGGGCCACCAGCCGGTCCAATTTGTATATAAGGAAATTCCCTATCTTTTAAGAGCCTTGAAAGATATGTTATTTGGTTGCTATATTGATTACTTTGAAAAACATCTGCAATCTTAATTGGAACTGGAAGTTTCTCTAAATTTACTGTATATGTCTTTTTTGTTCCTGGTTCAGTATCATCTTTGGCTCCCTTATATGCCACAGTCCGAGTTGCTTTAATACCATAATTAAAACTGTCATCCGCTGGCATTCTCATAATAGATAATTGGTGACCGGAAAATCCATTGAATTGCCCGTCTTTACCGGCAACGTTTCCCGTATATACATAATCCTTACTGTATTCTTTACCCTTTTTAAAATTATCACCGAGAAAAACACCCGCTTTAGCAATCTGTAATTCTGCTGGATATATTTCAGGATCTAATTCCAATGGTTCATATATCAATAATGGAGCTTCATTAAAACCCTTTAAAACTCCCCGATCTGTGGATGGTGTGAGTTTATTATATATTGAAATAGTTTGAGTACCACTTGGTTTAACATTATACGATATAAATGGTTGAACTGCTGGTTTACCATTTTCATCTTTATTGATATATATATAATCTTCAGTAACTCCAAGTGCACTTGGAATTTTTTGACCAGTTGATCCAGCTAATGTTAATAGACTTGAATAAGTACCAGGCTTGGTTTTCGATGCATCACCTGGTGCAGTAAAATGTTCCTGAAAAACACCCTTGTTTATTACTGATGTTAATGCTAATGGTGGTTCTATAATAATTTTATCATTAGCATCATATCCTCTGAACCATACAAGTTTATTTTTTGTACCATCATATTGTTCATAATTATCTTCTGCCGTTGCCATTGCTGCTAAACCATAACCTGGTCCATTACTGTGTTGTTGACCAGTTATTGGTATAAGTTTACCTTTATTATGATTTTTCTGATAAATGAAGTCTATTTCAGGTTGATAATAATTGCCATCATATGGTATTGTTATTATTGGACTATCTAGACTACCCCGTGTTATTGAATATCCACCCAGAGCTCTATCTATAGCTTTTAATGGATTTACATCATATAATATTGGTTTATCTAATTCTCCATAACTTCTACCAGTATATTCACCTTGATCACCAATATCAATTCCAGTTACCTTTTTTAGTAATGATACTCCCCAAGTAGGACCATCTAATTTAATTCCACTTATTAATGGTGTTGCTCCTTTTGTAACTGGATACTGCTTTTCGTGTCCATATACTGACCACAAATTTCCTGGTATATGAGTTGGAAATGAATACGTACCCTGCATCCCAGGATAGTATGACGCCATTATTTGAGCTAATGGACTATTTAATAGTGGTCCCGAAATTGGAATAGATTTATTTGTTTGTTCTAATAAATCAAATCTATGAGGAGGTGGTTGTCTTTCATCTACGTCTGGTGTACTTCCCCACCGACTTTCAATTGCTGAAGTTGCCCAATTAGTTAATGCATTTGTAACTTGATTCTGAGCTTCTGAAACTGTTAATGGTAAACTTGCCAAAAATCCAAAAGGACCGTCTGGTTTAGGTGTTCCCATTATACCGTCTTTTGTTAAATAAACATTATTTCCACTATCGTATTTGTTAAAACTAAGTTTTTGAAATAAATCTTTAATACCACCATCAGATTGTTTTTTTGCTCGTCCCGTTACTTTACTTTGAGAACCTTCTATCTTTTTTGAATCTTTTACTGCGGCCGCAAGTCCTCCTGCTATTGGCCACGTATATTTATTCGGATTAACTGCAAGCAACCTCTTATCAACAGGAAGTTTTGAACCAAAAACAGTTGCTAATGGAGATTGAAATTTAATTCGGCTATCATCTAATAATGTAAGTGCATCAGTATATTTGTCTCCATATATCTCTATTGGCGCGTGCCTCTTAATATGAATTAAAGGAACTATTGATCCAAGTGATAATGGATTCCAAACTTTTGTTTCTAATGTAGGATTAAATGCCTGTAAAATAAACTGTTCTGCTATAAACAATATACCCTTTGGAGACTCTAAAAATTTAGATATTCTGGTAACATCAGCTTTGGTTCTATCCATCAACACATCAGGTGGGGCTCTTAAAAATTCTCCGGCTATATCGTTAATAAATCCGGCAGCTTTTCCTAAAGGAGTTGCTGTAAATAAATCTGTATCAGTATATCCCCACACATCTCCAATATCTCTTATTACAAACGGTTGTAAATGTTCTTCACCTGATTTATGATATGGAATATTATATGGAATTGTTGGTATTGCTGGAAAATCGAAAAAATCATCATTGTCTGGATCAAAATTTGAATGAGACCAACCAAAATTCGAATATCCCGCAGGATCTATTTTAATTAATGAAGTTTCACTACGAGTAAATTGATTAAAAACAGGAGTAGATGGTTCATCAATACTCGGAATATACATATTATCACGATCAAATCCACTATCAATATCAGTTTGATAATTATCGGAAGAAAATTGACTTGTATAATTTGCTAATGGTGTAATGGAAAAATCACTTCCATGTGCATCTGCTGCCACAGGAGTTAACTGTAATATACTTTGATACTCCTCATCACCAAATGGTCCACTCAAAGTTATTTGTGGAATATTATGAGTAATTTGTGTATCGTCAAAAGTGGGAATATTACTTGTTCCGCCTGGAGGTAAAGTATTTATTCCTGATTGTGGAACTTGATATGTTCCATCATCTGCTCTATATATTGAACCTCTTGGTGTTATTGAAACTAAACTTCCATAATAATTAACACCTCCACCTACTACTGCTGGTCCTGTATGTCCACCAAGTCCAATTACAGACGGTGTAATAGGTACAATATCCCCTTGTGATCCCATATATAAACCATTATAACCTGATATTGGTAGAGTCATAAAATCACTACCATATGCACCTGCTAATTTTGGTGTATTACTAAATACTTTTGAATCTGTTTGTGGACCTGTTGCTGTTATTTGTGATATTACATAAGGTAAATCAGTTCCAAATTCAAATGGATTAAAATTTGGTGATGTCAATCCAATTTTACCAAGTCCTACACTGCCACGAGTAAATGATTTAAATATAGGAGTGGATAATTCATCTATATTAGTAATATACATATCACTACGATTAAACCCCGATATATGAAATTGTGTTCCATAGCTCGAATGTAATTTTTCTGTATCAGTATATTGTGAACTTATAATTCCTTCTACGGTATTAAACTGACTACCAAGTTCCTCATCATATCGTGAATAATCACTCGTAAATGTTGGAGATGGTCCAACTTCAGGTATTGTATGTCTTAATGTATCTAAACTTAATACGGGTGGAGTACCAGGTGATAATAATGAATCGGTCATATTAAAAGAAAATCCGAGTGGTAAAGTTCCAGCCCCCCAAGAACCTTGTACACCACTTAAAAAATCAACTGGTCCCGTTTTAACTCCACTACCAAATGGAATATATGGAAATCCAACTCTATTTGTCATTATAGTAATAGCATCTTGATTAGGTCTATCAAAAGTTTTAGTTCCTGTAACCGTATGTCCACGAACATCAAAAGTTTGTGGATTATCACTTGGTGCTACACCAAAACCTACACCATCATCATGTATAGAATGGTCATCTGGATGTGGTGGTTGTGCTGGAGTTGGTCCTGTAGTTCCACC
>CALBXV010000498.1 GCA_937890045.1 uncultured archaeon | reverse complement strand
TCGGGTGTTCAAATCACCCCCGCGGGATTATTTTATAAAATAAAATTAAAAATGTATTAATTAACTGAAATAGATAGAATGAATTTATAATAATGTATTACATAATATAAAATGAAAAATGAAAATAAGTATGACAGATATAACAAATAAGTCAATAATGCATAGAGAGGCTATAGCATATGGCAAAATAAATTTAAGAGAAGAAACTATCAAAAAAATTAAAAACAAACAGATAAAAAAAGGAGATCCGATTCAAATTTCAATAATTGCTGGAATTAACGCAGCTAAAATGACATCTCAATTAATGCCTTTATGTCATAACATAGGAATTGAAGAGATAAACATTACCCCAACTATTAAAAAAACACATATAGAATTACTTGCTAGAGTAAAATCTTCTGAAAAGACAGGTTTAGAGATGGAAGCTTTAACAGCTGTAACAACGGCTTTACTAAATATATGGGATATAACTAAACAATATGAAAAAAATAAGGATGGACAATATCCAACTACCGCAATAACTGAGATCAAAATTTTGAAAAAGATGAAGAAGAAAATTGAATAAAGAACATCAAACGCATGTTAAAAAAGATAGTTATGTTAAAAAACATAAAAATAACAAAATAAAGAAAAATGTTAAGATAAGTCTAATTACAATAAGTACTTCAAGATATCACAAATATATCAATAAAATAGATTTCTCAGATGAAGCATATGAAAATGCAAAAGAATATTTATTAAAAAATAATTGTAAAATAATTGAAAAGAGAATTGTAGATGACAATAAACAAAATATAGAAGAGAATATATTTGAATTAATAAATGGGGAATCAGAAGTAATAATTTTAATGGGGGGTACAGGTTTAACTAAAGATGATATAACAGTTGAAACTACACGTAAATTATTTGATAGAGAGATAGAGGGTTTTGGAGAATTATTTCGACAAATAAGTTTTAAGGAGATAGGTACATCAGCGTATTTAACAAGAGCTACAGCAGGAATAATAAAAGATAAAGTAGTTTATTGTTTACCTGGATCACCAGAGGCTGTAAAAACAGCACTAAAAATAATTATGCCAGAATTAAATCATATATTATATTTAATTCAATCATAAATTAAGTAATTCAACAAATTTAATTGAATATATTAAGTATGATTTTGGATTGTTTAAACATAATTGACATATATTATTAGTAGAATAATTATTAAGAACTGAATAAAATTTTGAGTTAAGTTCACTATTAGAATTACATATAAAACATTTAAAAAAAAATGTGATTTTTTGATTTAAAGAATTTTTGAGTATAATATTTACTTTTTTAATATTAGTTTTCTCAGTTACAAGAAATCCATTTTTTTGATTATATTTAACATTAAGAGATTTAAGTATGTTAAAAATATTTTTTTCAATAGGAGGTAAAGAAAACCATTCTCCAAGAATAATTTTTATCATTATTTAACAATAGAAGATATATTCTTTATTTCTTTTTCGATAACTTTGGAAGTAGAGTCATCTATATTGAGATTCTTGAAAAATTTTAATTTAAAATCAGTATTTTTACTAAGTAAAAATATATATGGTAAATAAAAATTCATAACATCATTTTGTGACGCATGAAAGATTTTACCTAATGTATTAGCAAGTTTGATTAATAGTTTACCATCATTCCAAATTCTAAGTTTAAGATTCCATGGAAATTCATATTTCTTATTATTTATAATAAATTGATTAGTGGCTGGAAAGAGAGAATAACTCATTAGTTTATCAAAATAACGTAAGAATCTCCAGTCATTAGTTTTTTTTATATTACCAAGAATTTTATCAATATTCACTATAGAAGTGAGAATTGGGAAAATTTGGTTAGAAGATAATGAACTATTAAGGATTCTATAATATGCTGAATTTAGTTTATCTCTAGCATTACTTTTAGAATTATTAATGGAATAATACGCATCGTTTACATTATTAGAATTAAAAAATAAATCCAAAGATTCTTCAAGATTAAACATAATATCTCTACTTGGCAAATTTTGACTTTTTTGGTTATCAGATAGTGATTGCAGATTATTAATTGCAGCTCTTAGTTCTCCATTAGAGTTTTCCACTACTTCATTAATAACAGCATCAGAATATTCAAGATTTTCTTTTGATATGATATGTTTTAGATATAATTTAATAAGATTATTAGGAACACGGAAAAATTGGATTGTAGTACATTTACGAAATAATTTTAAAATAGATTGATTATGAGAGAAATTAGCTGCAAGAATTATGGGTAGTCTAGAGTTTTTAGTTATTTTATCAATATAATCGATTGCACCATGTTCATATCTTGGAAATATGCCATCAACTTCATCAAGAAAAATTAGTTTATTTTCATCATATAAACTGGAATGAGTAAATAATGGAGATAACTTGGTTTCTAAACCTTGTTTATTACGTATATCACTAGCATTAAATTCCCAGATCGTATAATTAAATTCTTTTGCTAAAATATAAATTGCAGTTGTTTTACCAATACCTGGAGGACCTAAGAGTAAAGCAGGTTTTATTCCCTGTTTCCAATTTTTGAGCCAATGATATAAAGATAAACGAGCGTTTTCATTGCCTACCATTAAGGAGAGGCTAATTGGTCGATATTTTTCAGTCCACATAAACAACTACCTGTAGATTCCGCCAAATATAAAACATAATAGTCCTAATAACATACCTAACAAAGCAATTTTTTTAACTTTTATAGCAGTTTTAGAATCACGAGTTTTTAACATAATAAAAGATAGATAAATAAATAGGCAATTAGGTAACATAATTAAAACAGAATATACAGTACCAGCTAATGACATAAATATAGGTATCAAACTAATAATAACAGCCAATATAAAGAATAACGAGCCTAGAATTGCAGCATAATTAATTCCATAAACAATTGATATAGAACTGATTTTCCTTAATTTATCACCTTCAACATCAGAAATTGTTTTAATTATTTCTCTTCCAGTTGAAGCTAGAAAAGTAATTCCTGCTAACACCATTATTAATGGATCATAAATATTATGAATTAAGCCTCCGTAGATATATGGAATTGAAATAGATAAACTAACTAGAAAATTACCAATTAAACCATATTTTTTTCCTTTAAAATTATAATACCAAGAAACAAAAGAGAAAATAGAGGCAATAACAAAATGTATTAAAGAAATATATAATGCAGATAAAAGACCAAGGAATAGAAACATAATAGAGATATATTTAGCGTTTATTAAACTAATATCGCCTTTCACTAAAGGACGGTTAGGACTATTAATTCGATCCACATCAACATCATAATAATCATTAACAATCATAGAAAATGAGGATATTAGAAAACCAGTTAAAAATCCTAAAATCATATTAATATTAAAAAAATTTTCT
>CALBXV010000497.1 GCA_937890045.1 uncultured archaeon | reverse complement strand
TGGAATTTTTAATAATTGTAGTATATTTCCGTTAGTTATTTCAGAGTCATTTCCTATTGAAATCTCTGAATCTAATTCCAATCCTGTTACCGCTGGTGTATAAAAATTAGTTCCATCATCTAATTTTATTTTAGTTAATGGTGTATCTCTTCCTCTCTCATGGACTATTTTATCTATTTTTCCAATATGATTTTCTTGATAATTCATCTTTGGATATTTAGCTGGTAAAATTTTACCTTTAGTAGGTGCTCTATATTGCATTCCACCTTTTCCTCTTCTTTGTACTAATATTCTCTTTCCCATTTTACATTACACCTAATTGTGATGCTAGCTCTGCTGCTGAACTTTCAGCATCAAATCTAATATAAGCTTTTTTCCCCTGTAATGTTTTTGTTGTTCTTATTGCCATAATTTTCATATTATATAATACTTCAATTGCGTTTTTTATATCATATTTATTAGAATTTTCTTCAACTATGAAAACCATCTTATTTTGTTTTTCCATCATGTCAAATGTTTTTTCTGTTATATATGGTCTTTTAATTATTTTCAACGCTTCACTTTCTATCATATTTATTACCTAATTCTATTATATTTTGTTGTATTGATTTTAATGCTGATTCAGACCAGATTGTTAATCTACCAGGTACTGAACCAGGAGCTAAATCTATTATGCTTAAATCTTTTACTGATACACAATCCATACCATCAAATGAACTTACAGCTTTTTTTATTCCATCATCTTTTTCTATGATTACTAATGGTCCTTTCGGAACTTTTTTCTTTCGGTTTCTTAAAGCTGATTTTCCCGATCTCTTTTTCGTACCATTCTTAATTCTTGTTAATTCTTCTTCTAAACCTATTTTCTCCAATAAATTTCTAAAATTTTTGGCTTTCTTTATTTTTTCTATTTGATTTGTAATTATTATTGGAAAATCTTCTATTTTATTTACTTTATGTCCTCTTTTTATTATTAATTCTTTTTTAGAAGTTGTGGATATTGCTGATGCAGTTGCAAATATCCTTTCTTTTTTATTTATTCTAGATCTTATGTTTTTTTCTGATTTTGGGGGATGACTAATTCTTCCGCCAACAACACTTGCTATTCCTCCTCCTCTTCCTGCTGTCATATGTCTTTCACCTTTTACTCTAGCTATTCTTGCTGAACCGCTTCCAGTACCACGAGATTCTGCACTAGTTCGTTCTCCTGCTATTGGATCAGTTCCATTTGGTTGGTATGTATTTGAAGTTGATGCAATGTAAGCCCTATGAATTAAGTTAAGTTTAGTTGGTACCGCAAATACTGAAGGTAATTTTAATTCTTGTTGTTTTATACCTTTTATATCAAACACTTTCGTCATTTTTCCACCTTAATTTTAACTCCATTATCCGTTATTATTTGAAATCTCTATTACTTTAGGTAATTCAACTTTTTTAATTTTAGATCTAGCCGGGAATCTCATCCTTACAAATGTTTTTGGTGGACCTGCTATTGAACCCTTTAATATAATATATTCGCCTTCTAATTTACCATAATGTGGTATATCTCTGTTTATTGTTGATTCTGATTCATTAATATCTGATATCATTAAAATACGTTTATTGTACTCTGTTCTCTGATGAACACCTTTTTGACCTGCTCTTGGAACAGTATACATTACATTTGCTGGTTTCCAAGGACCAATAGAAGCAACTTCTCTAACAGTTTTTCTTGATTTATGACTCTTACGTTTAACTCCCATTCTTGAAACAACACCTTGAAATCCTTTACCTTTAGTTGTTGATATTACATCTATTTCTGAAGTTGATTCTAATATATCTCCAGTTCTTATTTCTTTTCCTAATATCTCTAATATATATTCTAATTGATTTTTTTTCTCTCCGCCACCTATTTCTAATTCAAATATGAACGGTTTTTTTTGTGCTAATCCAGATCTTTTTGGTATTAAACAAGCTATTATACGAAATAATTCAACTGAATCAACTGTTTTCTTTATTTCATCAATTTTCTTTTGATATTCTTTTGTTTTAAATGATACTTTTTTCTCAATTTCTTTAGGTATCTTACTAACATATATTTCATTTTCTACTTCTAATTTTTTGTCTCTATTTATGTATGATCTAAATCCAATTACTGAAATTGTTGGTGTAGCAATAATAGTTGCTGCATTAAATAATGGTTTACCTGTATTAGGATTACGTTTTCTGTCATCTATAGTAATTATATGTATCGAACCAACTTTTATGCCGGCTGAACCTAAAATACCTGGTTTCTCACTATCAATTAATTCCCAATTTCTTATTCTAGGAATTACTTTTTTAGTTCTGCCTCTTGGCCTGAATGCCATTGAACCACGACGTGGAGAATGTTTTTTAACCAATATACATCAATTATAAACTTTGTAATTTTAATGAAACTTTTAAGTTTTTACTAACTATTATCATTAATTAAACTATTCGTTAAAGATAAAGTAATTAATATTGCTTCTTCTGCTCTTATTGTTTTAGTCTTTTGATTATTAACCATGTTTATATAAAACTCTGATATATCTTTAGGTTCTATCTTCTCCTCTTTTAATATCTCTTCTAAACCTCTTTGTGGTGAACCGAAGACAACTAATATTTTTTTATTCTTAATTAATTCCTGTTTTAATTTATTTTCTATGTTTTTT
>CALBXV010000496.1 GCA_937890045.1 uncultured archaeon | reverse complement strand
ATGATAATTGGAGTACTCCTGCTATTTATGCTCAACGAGAGGATGGTGAGGATGGTACTAGTGCAGTAAGCGCTAGTTTATCAAATGATAGTCATTCATTACCAGCTTCTAGTACAGGAGTTGTATCAAGTTATTCTGGTAGTGGAACTACTATTAAAGTTTATGAGGGAACTACAGCATTAACTTTTCAAACTGGTACTGTTTTAGCAGGACAATTCGCAGTTGCTATAGGAGATACTAGTGGTATAACAGAAGGAGGCGCTACAGGAGACGAAAGTACAACTTGTACTATAGGAGTACATAGTGCAGCAGCAGATGGAACTGATAGTTTTGTAATTACATATACTATTACAGGTAAAATTGCTGATGGAACTAGTTTTTCTACTATTACTAAAACTCAAACATTAACAAAACAAAAAGAAGGAGGTCCCGGAGATCCTGGAGATGATGGTACTCATGGTGCAGCTTATTACTCGATAACAAGTGGTGGTGCTGGTGTAACTTCTGCTGAAATAACAAATACAAAAATACAGACAGCAACAGGAAGGAATTTTACTCCTGCATATGTACAAGGAGATACTTGTACTGTTGTAGCTGCAAGTGGAACAGCTGCGCCAGCTTCATATAATCGTACAAGCAGCGCTTGGGAAGCAGCAACAATGCAAATAGATGGAAGTTTAGTGGCAACAGGAACAATAGCAGGTGGAGCTATTCAGTCTGCTACTACAATAACAGTTGGAAGTGCAGGACAAGTATTAATAGACGGCACAACTAATAGGATTTTAATAACGGATTAGTCATGGCAACTAGAGTATGTGCAGGAGAACATGATAGCTTAGGATATGGCTTATATGTTAGTAAAATAGGAAAAAATGCCCAAACAGCAACAGGTCTAGATCTTATTTTTAATAGTGGAACTGCTTATGGTTCGGGACAAATACATCAAATTATAGATATAACTTGCAGTACTACTGCGCCTTTATATGAAGGAACAGGTACTATAGTAGGATTAGCCTATATTCCTTTTGTTCATATAACAGAATATTCAGGATCAGGTGTAAAAGGTATAAAATCTTGGTGGGGAAGATCTTCAGGAGGAGGCTCTGGTGGAGGAGGCGGTGGTGGTATGGGCATGGGCGGTGGCGGTGGTCGAAGTCAAGTTAGATGGTCAGAATGGAGAGCTAAAGTTACTTCTACACAAATAACTATACAATCTTGGTCATCAGCATCTTCTGGGGGTAATTATAATTATACATCCAATATACAAGGTGCGGCAGCTTCTTTACAGTGGCCATCTAATACATCTGGAGATACATTCAGATGTTTTGTATATAAAATACCGGCGACAGCATAATGGGAAACAGAGTTTTAATGGGTAATCATCCTACACACGGATATGGTTTATATGTCTCTCCAACAGGAGGAAATGTTTTGAGTTCTGATAATGATTATCTTTTAATGGATTCAAGCGCACCAGCTCATGGGCAGTTATTAATATGGAAAGAGATAGAAACAACTAGTGCGCATAATGGTAGTACAGTTAGTTTTAGTTATAATTCATATGGAGTAAGAAATTATGCTATAGCATTTTGTAGTCAAATTGGTGGTGGTGGTACAGAAGATGCAGATGATATAACTTGTATTTCTGAAGCAGTTAATACTGCTAGAGCTACGGCATCTTATAGTTTATTTGGAGGTGCTTTAGGTAGTGTAAATAGTACAGCTGATTTAGGAAACGATATAACATTTGGAATTACACTAACAAATAATGGAAATACAGGAACTTGTACAGTAGCAAGAGAAAGTCCCTCTAGTTCAGCAAAAGATTTTTTAGTTAATGTACTAATATTTAAAGAGGCAGCATAATGGTAGATAGAGTTTTAATAGGTAAACATCCAACCTTATCGGGTGGTCCATATGGTTTATTTGTTTCAAAGCCAACAGAAGATGTAAAGTCAACTACTTTTTCAGATTTTTCTTTTGTTAGTAATCTTACAGATAGTACAGAAAATATAACTTCTTTGAATGGTCAAACCCTTACTGTAAAATACAAAGGATCAATAACAGCAAATTTAAATAGTAGTGGTAGTGGACAAAGAGAAAAAACATTTGATGTAGTAACTTGGAATAGAAGTGATTTTAATGATGGATCAGTTGATAGATGCCCATTAGTTTTTATACAAACTTCTATAGTAACAGATACTACTGCTCAAAATTGTATGGGTTATTTTCGGTATCACAATACTTCAACAGATTATCTGACAGCTCAGGGTTTTCATTTTGAAGTCTTTCCTTATTTTACAACTACAACGGGTAAAGTAACTTGTAAACTAACAGCAGAACTTAGAGCTAATTCAGATGGAACTTGGCCGACTACTGATGCAGGTGATAGAAAGATTTATTACGCAATTTGTTCAACTAATTTAGCATGAAAACTTGTGGGGATTGTAGTCAATGCTGTAGAGTATTGTCTCTTTATATTGATGAACTTAAACCGCAAGGATATTGGTGTAAATATTGTACTCAACCAGGTTGTAGTATTTATACTACAACAATTCCAAAATCTTGTAAAGATTTTTTCTGTGGGTGGTTACAAAATGAGGATATACCTGAAAATTTAAAACCAAATCGGTCAGGAATAGTTTTAGAAGTGTTAGATAATAATCCAAACACAACTAAATTTTGGATTGATGAGAAAAATTTTATCGATACAGATGTAGAGGTAAAAAAATTAGAAAAGTATACAACAAGAAAGTATACAACAATTTATAACGGAGAATAAAATGATCATTGAATATGATACAACTACAAAAGAGATTAATGCTATACATTATGGTATGGTATATAATGCTTCTGATTGGTCTGGATATAGCGTATCTGGAAGAGCTATTGCTAAAAGTGATACTGATATTGATTGTATAAATAAATATGCTATTATTGCTGAAGATGGTATTACATTTACTACTGGTAATATATCTACATTCTCTATTTCACAAAGTAAAACAGAAATATCAGCAAATGATACTGATTATTGTGATTTTACAGGAGTTCCAGAAGGCACTACTCTTTATGTAGATGGCATATCTTCAGGAACAATGGATGCAAGCGGCACTCTTAGATTTAAAGCAACTGAAGCTGGAATTTATATGATTGCCTTTGTTAAAGAACATTACGCACGTCGAACGATGTCCGTACAAGCAGATGATGGATACTTATATGATAACATTACAGGGTAATAAAAGTGGCGATACTTATGCCACAAAAAGAAAATCGGGGTATTTTGAGATGTATGAACAATTAGATATATTATATCACGATATAACTAATGACAAATTAGGAGAAGAAGCTAAAACAAGTAACTTTTATCTTCATAGAAAGTCTATAAAAGATAAATACCCGAAACCATAAGTTATGCCTTACCCCTACGGAAAATATTTCTTGACAACTACCTTACAATTTGGTATAATTA
>CALBXV010000495.1 GCA_937890045.1 uncultured archaeon | reverse complement strand
ACAGACAATCAATTTGTATTAACAGGAACAGTTAATTGTGCAGGTAGTACAACAGCTGTAACAGGTGTTAATACTACATTTACACAAGAATTAAAAGAAGGAGATTTAATTGTATTTCCAAGTGCTACATCAGGAATTGTAGCTTCTGTAACAAGTGATACGGCCTTAGTTTTAACAGCTAATGGACCAAATGAAGATGGTAAAGTTTTAAGACAAAGAACACAATTACAAGAACAAGAAAAAACAGTAGCTATTGCAGCTACACCTAAAGATTTCGTATCTTCTTTAACTCCTAATTCAATGATAATTAGAAAACAAGCTACAGAAACATTAAATGGTAGTGGTGCAGGAACAATCAATGGAGTATCTGGTGAAGTTTTAACAGCAGAACCTACTACTAATGCAGGTGATTATTCTATAACTATTATGGAAGATAATACAGGTGGAGATGCAAACGAAGGTAAACTTATTGACATTACAGAACATGCATCTGTTCTAGCAGCAGCTGCTGGTTCTGCAGGTGCAATATCACTTAGTTCTACTAATTCAACAGCAATGGATGTTTCAGATCAAGTTAAAGTTATATATGCTGCGACTAAAGATTCATCAGGTGCTAATGCCGCTAAAACTATACATAGAGCAAGAGGTGTTGCAGTAACAACACCAGCTTCTACAGGTAGTCAATCAACTGTTTATGGAACTAATTATGATGATGAACTTATTACATTAGGTGTTCCTGATGTATTAGCTATAAGAGCAGTTTTTGAATCAAACGACACTACAGGAGCAATACCTAATAAATTAACACTTGCATCTGGATTTGGAGCTAGTAAACCTGGACAGAAATTGACAGGAAGTGTATCAGGAGCTGTAGGTAGAGTTATTCAACATACAAGTAACGACATATATTTTTATTATACTAGTAAATCAAAGTTTACAACTGCTGATACGATAACTAACGAATTTAATACTGATACAACTACTAATAGTAGAGTTTGTTCTGCTGTTGTAGAAGATTCAAAAGATATTACAGGAAATTACTTATTAGATGATGGACAAAGAGATGGATATTATGGATTAGGTTCAATTAAAAGAAGAGCAGGAACTCCTGCACCACAAAATCCTATAGTAATTATATTTGATTACTTTAAATCAGCTGGTGGAAGTTTTCATTCAGTTAATTCTTATTCGGGTAATGCAGATTCAGGTGGACCAGCATTATCGTATGAAAGAATACCAAAATATGTAGCCAATATTTTTGATCCGTTAGGTTTAGAAGGAGATGGTGAATTTGAATTATCTGATGCCGTAGATTTTAGGTCTTATGTTCATTCATTACATGATCCATCTGCAGCTTTTGATGTTTCTTCTATTACTGATGTTTCAAGTATTACAGTTCAACCATTTAATTATACTTCAGAAGAATTTACAAGTGCTAGAGCTGTAACATTTGATTTACCACAGAGTGCAACATCATTGTCAACATCGGCAATGTCACACTATTTACCAAGAATAGATAAAATAGCATTAAGTTCAGGTGGCCAATTTATTCTAACTAGTGGAGAACCTGCAGAACATCCGGCAGGTCCAACAATTCCAAGTAATTCAATATTATTACATACTCTTTATATTCAACCTTTTACTCAATATCTTGGTAAAATTTCAGTTCAATCACAAGATCATAGACGATTCACAATGAAAGATATTGGTAGAATTCAGGGTAGAGTTAAAAATTTAGAAAGAGTAACAAGTTTAAATGCATTAGAACAAGAAACAAATTTACAAAATATAAAAGATGCGGACGGATTAGATAGGTTTAAATCAGGATTTGTAACTGATAATTTTAGAGGACACAGAACAGGTAATGTATTACATCCAGATTATAAAATAGGCGTTGATAGAAAAACAGGAACATTAAGACCACAACATAAAACAAGATTTTTTGATATATCACTAAATACAGATAAATCAACAGGATATGCAAAGACAGGTGATATAATTACATTGCCTTATACAGAAACAGCTTTTATTACTATAGATAAAGCTTCTTCAACAGAATTTATTAATCCTTATAATATAGTTATATTTAACGGAACGGTTACATTAGATCCTTCAATAGATATATGGTTTAATACAGATAGACAGCCGGGAGTTCGAATCAGCGTTATGGGAGATTACGATGCTGTATTAGCAGGTGCAGAAAATGCAATGGGAGATGTTTGGAATAATTGGCAAAGTGATTGGCTTGGAGAACCTACTGAAACAACTGTAAGTAGAGAAATTACAACACTCGCAGAGGCTCAATATTATGGCATACAAGCAGATGATGTTGATGAAGATGATTGGAATGATAATGAGCTAGTGCCATGAGTTCAACAAGAAATAGTAGACGAGGAAGAGGACACATAGAATGAGTCATCATCATATTTATGGACTAGTAGAAACAATTACAACTACTCAGAACAAGAGAAATACTAGAACAGGTGTTAATACATCTGTTGTAGAAGAATTTGCTGAAACTAGAGTAGATAGAGAAGTTTCTCGGAGTCTTAGCCTAAGAATGCGATCTAAAGATATTACTGTAACAGGAGAACATTTCAAACCTAATACAAGATATTATTTTTTCTTTGACGGGATAGATGTTAATATTTACATGACTGCATCAGCTACTGAGTATGATGTTGAAAGTGCAGGAACACCAGCTATAGGAACAGGGATAAAATCAAATAATGTAGGAAAAATAGTAGCTATATTTTCAATTCCAGATACAGATGAAAGATACTTCACTACTGGTATAAAAACAATGAAAGTAACTGATAGTGCGACAGATTCAGATACTACTTTATCACAAGGAAGAGCACAATATGAAGCATCTGGTACATTATTACATATTGAAGAAGATACGATATCTACAAGAAATGGTGCAGTAGTAACAACAGATATTTCTGAAGAAACTATGACAACTGAAGTAAGATCGGTTGAAGAAAATGTCATAAATTATACTGATCCATTAGCACAATCATTTTTAATAAAAATGGAAGGTGGTGTTTTTATAACATCAGCTGACTTTTATTTTGGAGACAAAGATACATCACTTCCAGTTTGGGTACAAATTAGACACATGGAGAACGGATTTCCAACTCCTAAAGTATTACCTTTTGGAGAAAGTTCTTTAGATCCAGCAGCTGTAAATGTTACAGCAGATGCACAAACACCTACTAGATTTACATTTCCTTCTCCTGTATATTTAGAAACAAATAGAGATTATTGTGTAGTTCTTAGGTCAGATTCAGATGTGTATACAGCATGGGTATCAGAAATGGGTCAAAGAGATATATTCTCTAATGACTTTATAGATCAACAACCTCATGCAGGAAGTTTATTTATGTCACAAAATAACAATACATGGACTGCAGACCAAACTAGAGATTTAAAAATGACTCTCTATAGAGCTGATTTTTCAACTTCTACAAATGGAAGTGTTGTTTTTGAAAATGACACACTACCTGTAGAAACACTTCTTCCAAATCCAATAGAAACAATTTCAGGAACAAAAACATTTAGAGTAAGACATTTTTCACATGGTAATTATGATCAAGCAGTTTCAAATATAACAATAGACGGAGTTGTTCCAGATAGAACAGGATCCATATTAAGATGGACAGATGATACAGTAGAATCAACTTCTGGTAATGATGCAACTGACAGTTCAGCAAGTATAGTAGGAACAGGTGGAACAGGATCAGGTATTACAGCAACATTAACAACATCAGGTGATGATTCAGTAACTTGTGTAATAACAAATCCAGGTCAAGGTTATACGGCTGGTGATGACATAACATTTGAAAAGAATAGTGAAAATTTTGTATTTGATGTAGCAGAAATAGGAGATACACTTGGTGGAATACCAATTAGTTTTATTAACGCTACACATAATGCAGCAGATATGAGTTCAGCATTTAAAGCAGACATAGATGAGTATTTAATTACAATACCAACAGCCACATGGGCTGCAAGAGTTTCAGGTTCTACAAACACAGGTTTAAATGTTCAAGGTGCCACAGAAAATGTAATTGGTGGTGGTACAACTGTAACATCTACTAATAATATATATTATGATTTATTACATACCGAGATTAAAAGTTATACATTGCCTAATACTACCATGACAACAACATTCATGGGGACTGCTGCGACACAACCCATATTAAATAGTACAGCAAATGGATATACAAAAGATACAACTTCTACAACAATTACATTGAATGATAATAACTTTTTAAGTGCACCTAAACTTGTTGCTTCAGGAATTAATGAATCGGCTGAAATGTCAAGTGATAAAAGTTTTACATTAACTAATCAAATAAATTCAACTAAGTCAAATCTTTCACCAGTTATAGATGTTGAAATGATTGGAGCTCTCGGTATTCAAAATAGAATTAATAAAGTAGATACATCAGCTGATGTCCAAGCGGGCACTTATGTGGCAGCAACAGAGCCCCGCGGTGATAGTAACGCAGCAATATACATGACGAAACGAGTCCAATTAGAAAACCCAGCAAATGCTATTCATGTATTTTTTGATGGATATAGAATATCTACAGTAAATGGAACAACTGATACATCTCCAACTATAGATGTATATTATAAAGTAATAGGACCAGATGATAATTTACAATTTAATGATATAGGTTGGACATTGGCAACAATTAAGAAAACAGTACAACCAGATGCAACAGATTATAAAGAATATGAATATAACATAGAAGCTTTAGAAGAATTTACAGGATTTTCTATTAAACTAGTATTACAATCTTCAGATAGTGCAAATCCACCATTAGTAGAAAACTTTAGAGCAATAGCATTAAGTACATAATGAGTAAGATAAAAGGACAAACAGGTTTAATTAGAGATGACAGTAATAGGGCTGTTGTCAATACAGACACAAACGCATTACATAAAGCTAAAGCAGTAAAAGCAAGATATATAAAACAGAATAGTGAGATAAATACTCTTAAACGAGAAGTTAAAGACATGAAAGAAATTTTATTAGAGATTAACGAGAAAATGAAATGGCAAGAACAGTAGATGTAGGCTCAACTTTTGAGAACTGGAGACAGAATTATAACAATCTGGCGACAGATGTAGGAGATCCTGTAGCATTAACTACAGTAGATAAAACAAGTGTAGTAAACGCTATTAATTATATCATGGATCAATATTTCTTTTTCCAAGATTTTGATTTTGATGGTTCAGATGGAGATAGTTCAAATACAGTATTTCCTGGTTCAGCAATGAGTGGTTTGGATAATGCAGGAAACACTTTTCAATATAAACCACAAAAAGTATTAGTATATAAAAACGGACTTCTACTTAGAAGTGGAACAGACTACACAGCAATTAATGGAACAACGATCACATTAGCAGCATCAGCAAATAACGGAGATGTTATTCGTGTCAGTTCATATACAGGTTCATATACAAATACTCCTTCAGGAGCAGAATCTCAATTCTATTGGCAGACAGCTGGTAGTAATGTTTACAATAACAATGATGCTGGTATAGTTTTACAGACAGGAAGATCAATTGCAAATATTGTAACAGCACCAACAGTTACTAATTCAATTCAATTAGATGGTGATACATACGTTAATGCTGATTTATACCTTAATGCACAAAAAGATTTAAGATTTAGAGATTCAGACAGTTCACATTATGTAGCTGTTCAAGCTCCAGGAACAGTAAGTACTAATAGAACATTAACTTTACCTTCAGCTGAAGATGGTTACATGCTAGCAGTAGCAGCTGTTGGAAGTAACGGTCAAGTTTTAAGTTCAGATGGAGATGGTTCATATTCATGGACTAATGTATCTAATACGAATACAACATATAGTACTTCATGGGTAGATAGTGGTGATAATGCTATATTAAGATTAACACCAAGTACAGGATCAGCTGACGATCTTACGATTGTTGCAGGTTCAGGAATTACAGTAACTCCTTCAGGAGATAATTTAACTATTGTAGCAACTGCAACTTTACCTACCGCTATTACAGTAGCAGATGAATCTTCTGATACTACTTGTTTTCCAGCATTTTTCACTGCAGCTACAGGTGATCTCGGTCCAAAAACTGGAGATAATTTAACATTCAATTCATCAAGTGGAGTTTTAACAGCTACTGGATTTGCAGGGCCAATAACAGGTAATGTAACAGGAAATGTAACAGGAAGTTCAGCAACAGTAACAGGTGCATCACAAGGAAGTATTACAACATTAGCTAATCTTGTTACTGTTGGAACAATC
>CALBXV010000494.1 GCA_937890045.1 uncultured archaeon | reverse complement strand
GTGTCACCTGAAGCAACATATCTTACACTTGAATTAGCCATTTGTTATTGTCCTTGTTATTGTTGTTGTGGTGATGATAATCCTTTAGGTGTATCTAATTGAAACTGTTTCATAATACCTAATGTGGGCCGTCCTTCTGGTTCAAACATGCTTATTCGTGCGTTGCTTTGAGCTTTAATAAAACGATTTCTAAAGGCTATAAACTTATTTCCATATTTTTTCTCATTAAACATAACAAGTGATATAGCAGCAGTTTTATTTTCTCTAATAATACCCTCTAATATTTGTAACTGACCATCAGGTAATAGTCCATCATGATTTTCAGTGAAATCGTCCCAGCTCATATTTTTAGGCTTATTAAATTCTTTAGATTTAGCTAATTTTTCTAACGGTGTTTTTTTATTCAATGCAATCCATTCTTGTTTAATAGCTTCTTTTTCTTCATCTGTTAAATGTAAAACACCTAAAGATCTTTGATTAAAAGATCCTAAAGGAATAGACGTAATATCAGATGGTCCTTGAACTTTAGAATTTAATTCAGCTAATTTATGGATTAAAAAACTATCTGATTGTTTTCTAGAAGGAATAGGATTTGTTAAACTTTGAGAAAGATTAGTTATAACCTCAAAAGGTCTGATATTATTTATATCTTCAAAATGAGTTCCAGGAGCAAAAGTATATTCACCCATTAAATTCTGTACTGCACCACCTTCAGGAACTCCAACTTGCCAGCCATTTAATGAATTACGAGCTTGATCATGTGCTCTAGTCATTTCACCTACTATTACACTTGTTATTTTTTCAAATTGTGTTTCACCTTCAGGTAATGGGGGTAAACCCTTTTCAGGTATAACTCCCTGCATACCTCTAGTAACATTACGTCTTAAACTAGAATAAAAACTAAGACTGGGATCTCCTGCCATCATAAGTCTTTTTAATGAGTTTCTTTTTTCATGTGGATCACCAGTGAAAAAGTCCATCATATCAGATAGTCCTTGAAAATAATAACGATCTGTAATTAATCTGGACATATTAACTATACCTGTTGTCATTAATTCTTTGGTAGCTTTCCACTTACGTTCTTCAGCATGATTATCTTTTCGATATTCATCGTTTAAGTGCATGTAAGATTTGCTTAATTGAGTTACTGTTGCTGCTGAAGATAATACAAAGCCTATAGGATCTAAACGATTATATGGAACCCATCCCCAACCAGCATTTATACTATACCAGTGAGGACCACCCAAAGCTTTTTCCATTCTTTTTCTTAAGTGTGGATTTGCAGGAGGACCATCTGTAATTTGTCCGTTCCAAGCTAAGGCAAAGACTCCACTCCACATATACTGACCAGCAGCTAGTTTAGCTTCAGCTAATTGTCTAATAGCAGGATCATCTGAGTTGAGTTCGGCTTTCATAACCTTACTAAACCTGTTTAAAACAGGCATACGTCTAAAGTTATGTATTAATAGATTAGCAGGGGTTTGAAAGAACGGAAGAAAAACACGCAAGATTCCAGTAGGATCTCGTTCTATCATAGTTTTAACTAATTGTGTCATCCCAGAAACTCTGCTTTTATTTCCCAAGGCATCCATAACTTCAACATCAGCAAGTTTACTGGTATAAGTAGCTTCACGAGCTGATTTTGTAGCTTGTTCTAATATATCTTCATGTAAATCTAAGTCAGATAAAATTTTATTTTGTAAAATATCAACTTCAGCTAATTCAGCAGCAGTTCGAGGTCTTTTGCCAAATTGTTTTACTGCTTTTCTATAAGATAAAGCTCCTAGTTCACCTCTATAAGTTAAAACTTTAAATAACTCATCAGAAGACATTACTAGTTTTCCAGGTATATTAACAAGATGGCCCAAATAATCAATGGCTTTACCAAATCCACCTCTAGCACCCCATAGTTCTTTATTAAGCGATCTTCTATATCGCCTAACTAAGTCATCTTTAATAGCACCATCAGCAGGACCGTGTTTCCATGCCACTCTAAAGGCTTTTAGAGAATCGGGTATGGCAGATATATAATGATACATTAATTGCCCAACTTCACGATAAGTAATGCCTCCGTCTTCTGGACGAATCCTACCGCCTCCTGGCATCCCAATCTTAGGTGCTCTTGAGGCAGCTAAAAATCTTTCAAAAATATTATTACCTATTGCATAAGTGTTTCCAAAGGCATTTACTTCTAATGTTTTAATACTAGATAGTAAACCGTTAATATAAATTTCTAAAAAAGCATCTCTAGTTTTAGCTCCAACACTCATTTGAGTAGCTTTAAGCATATTTCTCAATTGAGTATTGTCAGCTAATTCAATAGCTTCAATCTGTGCTTTTTCAGCTCCCTGTAAAAGTTGTTCTCTTAAGTCTTCTGTAGTAACACGTTTATCTTTTAACCATTTTAAACGTTTATGCTGATTTTTAATTTCCTCTGTTAATTCTTTTTCTAATTCTGTATATTCTCGACTAGTTTTTGGAGGTTTTGGAGTACCTTTTTTAGTTAATATAAGTTTATTTAGTTCATCTTGTAAACTCTTAACATTAGCAGCAGCCTTTTCTGGATCAGTTTTAGGCTTAGTAAATCTTTTAGTAAGTTTTGCAACCTCAGCTTCTAGTTCATGTATTTCAGTAGTTTTAATCTGAGCAGAGCTTTCACTTGCAGTTTTCTTTTCTTCTCTTAGTTTTTTAATTTTATTAGAAAGAGCGAGATGTCTCTTTCTAAGATCTAACTGTTCTTTAGGTAATCTAGTTTTTGCCCGTTCTGCTTCAATTAATTCTTCTAATTCTAATTCTCTAGCAGTTTTTTCTCGTATTACTTTTGTTCGTTTAGGACTAGGCTTACGGTCTTTAGCATCTTGTAACTTCTTTTCTAATCTTGCAATTCTTTGTTCTGTTGTAACAATCTTTTTTTGAGTTTGTTTAAATGACTTAGTTAGTTTAGGATCAGCTTTAACCTTAAACTTTTGTCCTCTAACGCTAACTTTATATTCTCTTATTTTACTATTATTAATTTGTGAAAGTCTAGTATGTTGTTTGGCCTGATGAACAACCATAGTACTAGTTTTATCAATAACTTCTCCATAAAGTCTAGACTGTAATGAAGCCTCAACAGTATCTTCATTTATTGCAGCTTTTTGAGCGTTCATCAATCGACTAGTAGCATAAGATTGATCACTAGCTAAAGACATTGTTTCTTGCACATTGGCTGCATGAGCATAAGCTTCTTTTTTCAACACCTTATATTCAGCCGAACCTGGAATAGCTCTTCCTAATTTTTCCATAGCTAAATTTGCTTGCTTTATAGCAGTTATAACCATAATTTTATAAGCAGGAACAAATTTTTCAGCTTCTTGAATATTTGCTGTATTCTTTTTTAGAAATACTTTAATTTCATCTTGAGACTTTCCAAGTAAGTTTGCTAAATCTGCTATTCCATCTTGATTTGAAGGACGTTTTAATTTTTTAAGATCAAGAACTTTGCCTATAGCTTGAAGAAGATTAAGCATTTCAGGCTTTGTTTTTATTTTATTTAAATTAAAAGATTCAATTAATGGAACTGTCTTACCATGTTTATTAACAAAAGTAAGATCGTGGTGTCCTATATCTTCTTTGTTTGCTATTTTATGAAGAAGATCAACTAATTTAGGATTAGGATTATCAAGAGTTTCAGAAATAGGAGCAACAGCATCATCCATAGAATGTCTTATATCTCCCTCAAGTCCTTCTTTTACTGATCCTGGTAATCCCTGTTGTAATTTAATTTTTTCTTGAGGATTAGCTTTTAAAAGAGCCTCTTCAAGTATATCTATACCATCTTCTACTAGTTCTTCAACAGCTTCTTGAGTTTCTTCAACAGTAACTCCATGTTCGGTTTCAAACCGTTCTTTAGCTATCTTAACTTCTTTAGTTAAAATTTCAGTAGTTTCAGTTAATGTTTTTTCTTTAGTAGCTTCTTTTATTTTCTTAATTTGTTTAGCAGTAGTCATATATCCAAACCCTGCCATACGAAACACAGAATCTAATAAAGCAGCACTCCATATACCAGCAAAGAAGTTTTTACTAGTACCCCAAAGTTTACTATCACTGGGATTAGTAGCAATCCACTCATTAAGAAAAGCTCCAACTGTTGAGTGTTCTGAGATTCCAGTTAAACTCATAAAGAAATTCATCATGTTGGGATCAGTATGTTCAAATGCCAGACCCTCAGCAACACCACCAGAAGCTGTAAAGGCAACCCAACGTCTATCTATTAACTTAAGAAGTTTAGGAGACTTTTGTAATAGTTTAGCAAACTTTGGCCCGAATGAAATTGTTTGTGCCCAAGCTTGAGCTCCAGCATTAACAGGAAAAAACAAGCTACCGTATCGAGTAAATCCTTGATATATAGTTTGTAATGTAGTTTCTGGATCAGGAGATTTTGAAATAAAGTTTTTACCTTCATCAGAAACTTTACCAACTACAGATCTAAGCATATTTTTAAAACCATATCCACTGTGTGCTATTAATTCAGCACTACGCTTCATAAATGGATCTGTAATACTATGGGTAGATAACCTTCCTCCCACATTCCTTTTTGCCTCTTGACTTGCTATATCCACCCAAGATGAATCACCATTCATTATTTTTTGTTCTTCTTCTTGTTGAAGTGGAACTTTAGAGTTATCATTTAATTCATTTACAACATCTTGGGCATGCTCTGAAGAACCCTCATAACTTTCTCGTGCTCGTTGGTTTTTAATATATTCGGTATCAGACGGAGTAACTGGTGAAATCTCTGTAATAGCAATTTCGTCATCTTGCTCTATCGGTTCTTCACCGTATTCTGGATAATCAGGAACAAGCTCTTCTCCCTCTTCTTCCTCATAATCTGGAAAATCAGCAACAACTTCTTCTACCATTATTTCAAATCCTTATATTCTTCGCGTATATGAGAAACTAAAGGAGCTTCTAATTTTAATTTTACTCTATTTCCACCAGAAAAACCAGGTTTTTTTTCTTCAGATGAAGCTCCAAGAGTTGTGGCAACATGAGCTGCAGTTTCACCTTTAGGATCAAAGTCATATATGTCTTCTACATCAAAACTTCCATCAGCATTAGTTTTATACCATATATGACCCAACGATTTTTTTAATGCTTGAGAAACAGCAACATTTGGTTGATTTCCTAAATCTGTATATGACCAATTATCTTTATTCTTATTGGCCTTAGCTAGTGCTTGATTATAGGCATCCCGCCCTGCTGGAGTAGCAAACCAGATTTCCTTGTTAGGGGAGACACTGGGTTTCTTTAATAGAGCAGTTTCCATAGCTTGTTGTTCTGGACTCATGGACTGTAATTTTTTATTTGCTAAAATATTCCTTAATTCTTCTAACTCTGTAGTTCTAAAATCTTTATTAGTAAGAGGAGGTTTAATATTTTCACCAGCCGTTTGTTCTTCAAAAATATTTTTACTTAATAATCTAATTGGTGTAGCCCATGTTTCTAACCATTCAGGTAAAACAGATAATACATTAGGATCTGTTGTTTTTTCATAAAAATAAGCTGCTGCATCAGAGTCATTACTAAGTCGATTATATATATCTCTAATTTTTAGTTGAATTTCTTTTCTTCTTGTAGGATCGGGATCAAGTAATTCATCGCCAGTTGGACATTCATCAAGTATTTCTTGTACCTTAATAGCTCTTTTTTCTTTTTCCAGAATTTTTTTATTTAGTGGAGAATAATGAGTATTAAAAGCTTCAGTAGAAGTTTTTTCTTGTTGATCCTCTGTTAGCTTAAGCTTAAGTTTTAATCTAGGATCTATTGCTTTATCTGGGGGAGTCTTATTAGTTATTTCCATAAAATTTTATTCTTTATCTTTTGGAATTGCCTCAAAAGCTTCAATTAAAGCTCGATACATACTAGTAACTTCTTCTCGAAATGCTATTTTTTGTGCTTCAGTAATACGAGCCTCAACATTTGGTTTCTGAGAAGTATCTGGTTTCCATATAACTGATTGACCATCTGCAGACATTTCTTTAATTCGTGGATAGTAACGCCTTTCTGCAAGTTCTATTGCTCTATCGTCTATCATATCAGTTAGTTTTTGAAAAATCTCTTGGGCTTTTTCTAGAGGTTCAAGGTGTTCTTCAGAAGCCTGTAATTTACTCACTCTATTAACTAGTCTTTCTAATGGTGGAAACTTAATAACTAGTTTTTCTTGCATGTTTATATCTCGCAAACCTTGTTTAATATGTTTTTTTAAAATCTCACTTTCTATGGAATCTAATATTTTAGAAAACCTTATTATAGGTGTATGTTTTTCTATTTGTTCAATATTATGAGTAATGGCTGCTCTGTTTTCAGTCATTAGTGTTTTTAGTCCTTCAGTTAATGAAGGATCTAGAGCTCGTCTATAAATTAAGGCATCAATTCCTTCTGAACTATCTATTTTTCTTCGTATAACCATACTTCTTATTTCTTTATAAGCCCGAGAATCTTTACCATATTTATGAAAGCGCAGTTGTCTTTCAATAGCTTTAATTTCTCGGTGTCGATCTTGTAAAACTGGAAATCTTAATGCAACCTGATTTTCTTGTGAAGGAGTTAATTCTATTTGTCTAGTAACATTATCTTTTTTTAATCTAGGATCCATATTTTGAGCTACAATTTCTCTAACAAACCCAGCTGACCAGATTTCATGTTCTTTTTTGTCTCGTTTAGCAAGGCGTTCATTAGCTTCTCTTATTTCCGTAAATACCTTATCTTTAATAGATTTAAATGTAACATCATCTCCAATAGAATCAGCCTTACCACTAGTAATAATACCGTTTTCTATGTGAATTAAAGGATCAATAACTTCTCTGACAAAAGCTTTATATTCTTGTACTAAAGAAGAAAATTTTATTGGATTACTTTCATAACGATCTAATAAAACATCACCATAAACTTGAAAAACAGCTTTTTTTGCATCTAATCCAATAGTAGCTTTTATTAATTTACCATTTTTACCTAGTTTAATTTTATGTTGTAATCCAGCATTTTCTAAACCTTGTACTTGACCAAAAAATCCTCCTCTATAAATTATCCCCCTAATACTTTCCCCCGCAGGAATTCTATCTATAGCTTGATTTATATTATCA
>CALBXV010000493.1 GCA_937890045.1 uncultured archaeon | reverse complement strand
ATTTCCAAATGAAAAATTAAGTGATGTAATGATGACTCAGAGAATTTTAGAGATAGCATCAGAAGTTCAGAATTATTTAAATGGATCTTATAATTATTTTGCTAAAAAGTTTTGTAATATAGATAACCATTGTTTTGAGATTAAGCAAGAAGTGATAGCTAAATCTGGATTGTTTATTACTAAAAAAAGATATGGTATGAAAATTATTAATGATAATGGTGTTAAAGTTAATAAGATGTTAGTGAAAGGAATAGATACAGTTAGATCTAATTTTCCGACTGCTATGAGGAAGTTTTTAGGAATGATATTAGATGATATTTTAATGGAAGTACCAAAAGAAAAAATTGATGAAAAGATTATTGCATTTAAAAATAAAATGAAAGCCGCTGATTATAATCAAATATCAATGCCAACGGGAGTAAAGAATATTAAGAAATTTATTAAAAAAGGAGAATATACTTCCATTTTAACACAATATAATAAGGGAACTCCTGTTCATGTTAAGGCTGCTATTTTTTATAATGATTTAATTAGACATTTTAAGAAACAGAAAAAGTATCAATTTATTTCAGCGGGAGATAAAATTAAGTGGGTATATCTAAAACAGAATCCTCTTGGACTAGATGTAGTTGCTTATAGGGGACATGAAGATCCTCCAGAAATTATAGATTTTATAAAACAGTATATAAATTATGATAAAATATTTAACACCGCCTTGAAAAAGAAACTTGATATGTTTTATGGAGCATTGAATTGGGATGATATTGTTGATAAAGAAAAATCTATGGAGAAATTCTTTTGAGTGTAAAAGATTTTACAGTGGAAGAAGTTCCGAGAAAATCAGTTAAGAACTTTATAGAGAAACATCATTATTCTCATAACGTAAATGGTATCCAACATCTTATTTGTTTTGGATTATTTAAAGAAGGTAATTTTGGATTACCTAAAATGATAGGTGCTATGATGTACGCAATACCTTCAATGCCACATACTGCTAAGAAATATTATCCACCAGATCCATCCAAATGTATAGAGTTAAGAAGGTTGGTTTGTATAGATGATACACCAACAAATACAGAAAGTTATTTTATAGGGCAAACATTTAAATTATTGAAGAAGTTAACAAGTTATAAAGTAATAGTTTCTTTTGCTGATGGGGAATATGGACATACGGGAGTAATTTATAAAGCAACTAACTTTGAATATTGTGGTAAAACATCCCCAGGAAGGACATTAATCGTTGATGGGGAAGAATACCATGCAAGATCTTTAAATCAACCAATTAAACCATATAGTAGGGAAATTAGGAAAAGGTATGATGCTAAAGATCCAAATATATATTGGAAACATACTAAACAGAAATACATTTATGTTTATTTCTTGGATAGGAAAGCTAAAAAAAGTTTTGATTTTGAGTCAATTAAACAATAGTTATTAATGGTTATAGTTATAGGAGAAAGTTATAATGAATAAAGTTAAGTTAAATCGTTTTGTTGAAAAATATCACCTTAGCGGAAATGTAAATTCAGTTGCATTAGCAACCAAAGAAGATACTTTGAGTACTAGATTTATGTCTGGGGATAAGTCTCTTCTTGGAGAATTGGTAATGAAAAATTGGAGTTTTAAAGATTCTGAAATAGGAGTTTATGATACAGAACAGTTGGTTAAGTTACTTGGAGTATTAAGTGATGATATTATGTTGGAGTTAGTATCTAGCGGAGATAAAGCAGTAGCTTTAAAAATCAGCGATGCTGATGCATCAGTAAATTATATGTTGTCTGATTTATCAGTTATCAATAAACCACCGCAATTAAAAAATGTTCCTAAATTTGAATTGAAGTTGAAAGTTGATTCAACTTTTATTAAAAAGTTTATTGCGGGAAAAAGTGCATTGGTAGAAACGGATACATTTACAGTTATTACTGATAACGATAGTGTTAAAATTGTTATAGGTTATGCTACAATTAATACTAATCGTGTTACAATTCCTGTGGAAACTGAAACATATGAGAATATGGAGAATATATCTTTTAATGCTAATCTTTTTAAGGATGTACTAGTAGCAAATAAGGAATGTGAATCAGCAACATTAGAAGTTAGTTCTCAAGGTCTAGGTAGGATTAATTTTCAGGTGGATGATTATAATGTTACTTATTACTTAGTATCAGATTCAAAAGCAGATTAATGGAAAAAGAAGAGAAGTATGTAGAAGCTTCTCGTGTTTGGATAGAAAAAATTCCAAAGCTATTAGCTAGTAAATTAGTAGAGAAATATCATTATAGTGGTAAATTATCTGCTTGTAGATATTCTTTGGGTGTTTTTTATAAAACAGATAAAGAGCACAAATTTTTTGATGACACTGAAGAAGAATTGATAGGTACAATAACTTATGGTTTTCCAAAAGGTAGAAGAGTAGTAGGATCTATTTTTAAAGATGATATCATAGGAAATAAAAATATTTTAGAGTTGACTAGATTGTGTATAAAAGAAGGATATGGAAAAAATATTGAATCATATGTTATATCTCAATCGTTTAAATGGTTAAAGAAACACGCACCTAAAATAAAAGTATTAGTTTCTTATGCAGATCCAGATCAAAATCATTCTGGATTTGTTTATCAAGCTACTAATTGGTTATATCAAGGAAGTGGAGCATTTCAAATGGCGCCAACCTTTTCTTTAAAATTAAATGAAGAAGATGAGTGGATGCACTCTAGAAATGTTTATGGTAGATGGGGAAGTAGTAATGTTGAACATCTTAAAAAGAAGATAGGTCATACTTTTTGGTTAAAGAAGGAAGCAGAAAAACATAGGTATATATATTTTCTTGGAAGTAAGAAAGAAAAGAAACTATTTATGAGTAATATAAAACATAAATTATTTCCGTATCCAAAGGATACAAATTATAAAGCAGAAATTACAAAGGTTGAAGTTACAAAAGGAATTTTTGATGAATAATAGTCTATGGGTAGAAAGGTATCGGCCTACAACACTTGATACTTACATTGGGAATGATCATCTCAAAAGTAAGGTTGAGGTTTACCTGGAGAGTGGCGACTTACCACATCTTTTACTGTACGGTAAGGCTGGTACAGGTAAGACCACTCTCGCTAAATTACTTGTTAATAATATAGAATGTGATCATTTATATATTAACGCATCTGATGAAAATAATGTAGATACAGTTAGAACTAAAGTTAAGAACTTTGCTTCAACTATAGGTTTTAAAGATTTTAAAATAATAATTCTCGACGAATGTGATTATATAACACCTAATGCACAAGCGGCGTTACGGAATTTAATGGAAACCTTTAGTAAACATTGTAGGTTTATTTTAACTTGTAATTTTGTCGAGAGAATTATTGATCCAATTCAAAGTAGATGCCAGTTATTTGAAATTATACCACCATCTAAAACAGAAGTAGCTCAAAGATTAAATGAAATTTTGGAAGAAGAAGAAATTAATTATGAATTGCAAGATTTGAAAATATTAATAGATTCTAACTATCCTGATATTCGTAGAACAATTAATTCAGCTCAAAGAAATGTGGTTGATTTACAATTAAAATTAGATACGATTAGTATTATTCAAAATGATTATAAACTGAAGTTATTGGAAATATTAAAAATAGAAGATAAAAAGAATGCATTTAAAAATATTAGGCAACTCTTGGCTGACAATCAGGTGAGGGATTTTGCAGATTTATTTAGATTACTTTATGATGAAGTTGATACTTATGGTAAAGGTCATATAGCAGAATGTATTTTAATTATTGCAAAGTACGAACTATCAGATGGTCAAGTTATAGATAAAGAAATAAATGCTATGGCGA
>CALBXV010000492.1 GCA_937890045.1 uncultured archaeon | reverse complement strand
GTAACTATATAACAAGTTTCATCCTTATACCAATCTTTCATAAGATTTACTCTATCTGGTATCTCTTCTAATTCCCACATTTGCTTTTTTAACGAAATAGTTTTTTCTTCAACCATTATACTTTTCTTCCACTAGCTAGAGTTTCAAATTGATAATCAAAAACTTCTATATCTTTCCTAAACAAAGCCCCGACAAAATCTCTTAAATCATCATCATAATAATCTGAATAATGAATATGACCAGAGTAATTTTTTCTTGGCAATTGTGGTATCGGATTTATTTTTAAATATTTTAACATTCTATTCCAGTCCTCATATAGAGTTTCAAATCTTAGTATTTTATCAACCAAAAAATTATCATCCAAATCCGTAATAATATCCAACTGGTTAATAAAATCAATATGTTCCCTTAAAAATGATTCTGTTTTCTTAGTTTTAGTGGGTTTCTTTCCTTCTGCTAAATCAAACAATACTTTATTATTTTTAACAGCTTTAATTTCAGAATTCAAAATCCATTTTTTAAATCCCCAAATAGTTCCATCTGGTCCAAAAACCTTCCCAGCAGACATATTATGCATAAACAAATCATTTTCTTTTTTTCTAAAATGATACAAAGAAACCATTCTATCCCAAGGATTTCTTACAACTGTAAATTTATAATAGCTCTTAAAAATTTCAGGGTCAGTATATTTTTTTATATCAATCCCAAGATTTGTTGTTCTAGAAAAATTAAAGGGATGCATCTTAGTATCTATCTCTAAGATTCTCCTTATACTTACTCCTGCATTTTTAGGAATATGAAAGAATATTAACGGATATAATGTACTCTCATTCATTCAAGATACCTTCTACTGTTTTAACATCTTCTGGAATATCTACTGCATGTGTATTACCATAAACTTCAACCATTTTTACTGAGTAACCCATCTCCAAAAATCTTAATATTTCTATATCCTCTTCCCACTCTAACTTAGATTTTCCATTTTTAAAACCATACTCTAAATAATCTTCTAATTCATTTTTATTAAAAGCATAAATACAAACTTGCCTATATCCTTTATTAGAATTTGCATATTTTGTTCCTGGAATTGCACTTCGAGACATGTACAATAAATTGTTATCATCACCATATACTACTTTTGGTATATTTCTATCTTCTATATATTGAAATGAATCCAATCTAGACATACAATTTATAATAGAATCTGGATACTTTTTCTTCTTTTCAATTACTTCCAAAATATCTTTAGGATTCAATAGTGGTTCATCTCCTTGAACATTAATAATAATATCACTGTCTATCTCCATAGCTGCTTCTGCTACTCTATCTGTTCCTGTCAAACAAGAATCAGAAGTTAGAATTACTTTGTAATCGTAAGCATCCACAACCTTTGCTATTCTATCATCTTCAGTAGCAATATAAACATTCTCTTTTCCTACTGCACCTTTAGCAATATCTGCAACTCTAATCACCATCGGAATACCATCTATTTCAATTATAGGTTTTCCAGGAAACCGACTAGATTTATACCTAGCAGGAATAACTACCGAAACCTTTTTCTTATCCTTTCCTTTTATCTCTGACATATCAAAAGAATCCTTTTTAGTAATACCTTTTAATATATCTTGTATTTGTAAATCAGTTAAGTTCTTAGATTCTAAAATTTGACAATAAGTTGGATGTATTTCCTTTAAACCTGTAAGCATGTAATTATGATTCCATCCCCAACCATAATCATTTTTCATTTTAGCAAATTTTCTATCTATTAAATCAATTAACTTATTATAACTAGTCCCAAAACACATAAGTAATTGTTCTAATCTAACATTACCAGCTCCTCTACCCATACCTGTTATAGTACCATCAATATAATCTAAACCCATATCTATAGCCATAATAGAATTAGGAAATGCCAGACCCATATTATTATGTGAGTGAAATCCAAACTGCTTTTCTGAAAAATCCTTATAAACTTTAATATAATTATATAATTTATCTGCTGTCAAAGAACCAAAGGAATCAGCTAAGTATAAAACGTCAGCTTTACTCTTATTCATCTTTTTCACACACTCTTTTAAAGTTTCCAAATCTAATAAACTAGCTCTCATTAAATTTATAGTAGTAACATAACCATTTGAATTTAAAAACTTAACCATTTTAATAGCATCATCTAATGTATCAATTGTACAAGCAACCCTACACATATCAAAAATAGATTCATTAGATGGTTTTATTACATCCTTTATTATTTTATAATTTAAACTACCATTAAAAACAAAATCCTTTACATCAACCATAAATGCTAACTTAGCTTTTGGTTTAAATCCTAAAACATTTTGAATAAAATGATCATTACACTTTCTATACTTACCACCTTTTAATGGTGATTTATATCCTATCTCTATAACATCTATATTTGCTTCTTCCAAAGCATACACTGTCTCTCTAACTAACTTATCATCGTATTCCCAATTAGTATAATAACCACCATCTCTTAATGTACAATCTAATATCTTCATCTTCTTATTTTAAAATACCTTTGTAAATTCTTCTGCACTAACTAAATGTAACAATTCTTCTCTATTCTTTTCTAAATATTTATATTCTATACACTCTTCTACTGGATCTTTATCCCAAATTTTTTGTTCACCTCTATGTATCACCCCACATCCATCATTTTCATCAACCACATACATTTTTAAATCTTCACGTGTGCATCTTAACTTAACCCATGATTTCCATACAGTACCATTCCAAGCGGGAAACGATCCATCCACTTCATACTTTTCTCTTTGCCTAAATTCATTAGGTGGACTACAATCATGCATAACTATAAATCCATAATCAACTAAATGTTTTAAAGAATTTACTATATCCTTATCAACCTGCTCCATCAAATGTAACCCATCTATAAAAATTATATCAAACTTAACCTCTTTATCATCCTTTATCATATCAAAAAATTTATCTGAAGTACAAGGAAAAGTAACTTCTTTCCCCAAAGGTTCTGGATCTACTCCATTCTTATATCTACATCTTACTTTATTAAAAGTCGCATCTGGATCCCTAACTCCTATTTCTAAATAGTTCCTTAATTGATACTTTTCTACTAAATAATTAATAACATCTCTTCTAAGAATTTTAGTACCATCTTTTCCCCCAGTAGGTATGATTTTAAATCCCGTAAAATTCCTCATAATCTATGTACCAATTTTTGAAATTCTGTATCATAATATTTAGCAGCATTATCTCTATACTTTTGTTTGAAAGCATCACTATTTGTTAAATCTGAAATATATTTTACATAAGGATTTAAATCTCTGTACCTTCTATTCTCACATACCAACATATTGTCTAATATGTATTGGTTAATATCATACCCTTTCCTCTTCATCACTCTCGCACCTTCAAAAACAAAGGTATCATCTAAACCATAAGAACTAAGTGAATCTGGAATATCTATTAACTTTAACAAATTTGCACTAAACAAATTAAACCAACCACCACCAAATTTAAAATCTTCTAATTTTCTAACTTTAACCTTATCCAAATATTGGTATACTTCAGAATCTAATTTAAATGGATCATACTTCAACCAAATTTTAGAATCATATCCCATCGGAATATATCTTTCATTTGAAATTATATTCCAACCTTCATCCCACAACCTAAGAATTTGAGAATTTAAAATATAATACTCTTCTTTAATCTGATCTAAAGCTCTAAACATATAGGCTAAATTAAATTGTGAAAAGAATACATCTGTATCTAAATACATAAAATTATCCGTTTCATTTTCTCGAATACTATTTCTTCGTTTATCGTTTATTCCCAAGCATCTATTATCCTCATTTATCTCAAATATATTTTTATATGTCCAATCACATTTCTTCTCTAATATTCTATATTTATCTGCGAAAAAATCTTTTGGTAATTTACTTGTAGACCAATCTGTTAATACATCTGATAAATTTAAAGTAAAATCTAATATAACCTTATCTTCTTTTTCAATAAAATGACTAGAGCGTTTCAAATGATTTACTATTCTTTCTAAATCATCTATTTCTCTAGGCAAACAATGTAATATTATATGTATTTGACTCATACTAAATCAGTAACCTTACCATCTTCTTTATAGGAACTTAAAATTCTTTTTTCTATGTCAATATTATGATCTTTCCTAGGCCTATGCCATCTTTCTGTTAATCTACTTTCATCTCCCCTATCATAATAATGAATATATTTATACCTTTTACTCTTTCCATCAAAACCATA
>CALBXV010000491.1 GCA_937890045.1 uncultured archaeon | reverse complement strand
CAATGGAAGATATTCTACAGCATAATGCCGATAACCTTGTTAAGTTTACAGATAAGGAATATTCTAAATTAGAAAGTGCTATTAGGAATGGTTGGAGTAAAATATGAAAAAGAATAAAAATTTATCCGCAGTATTACTCAACGCTAATCTTCAGGGAGATAATATAGGATATCAGTTTAATCGTGATGCGGAGCACCCACGCTATTATGATACTGCCTTGGGTTATTCTTTAGAAGAATGGGAATCAGTGAAATTTGCAAAAATATTAGTTCATGATAAAATGGGCAGTTCTACTCTTAGAAACTTAGAAAATGATATAATATCTATTGCATCTGATATAGATTGGAATACATTGATTAATGGATATCTTATATGTTTAATTCGTGATCCAATTGGAAAATATAAATCTTCAATTAAAGAATCATATTTAGAGCATTTTTCAGATTCAGCTGGCCACATGAAAGATGATATAGTAGATTTTTTACAAGATATTGGATTACTTGGAACTGATAATGATAATCCATATCGGAGTAAAGCAAAATTAATACCTACTTTTGTAGATAATAATTTACCAGAAGTAGATTTCTTTATGAAATTTATGATTTTAAAACATGAAATAGATAATGATTTATCTTGGATGACTCGGGGGAATACAATTTTTTGGTATTGGAATAATCCGCAATGGGAAAGTTATGATTACATAGCATACCCAGACGGACTAGATCCACAAGGAAAGGCCATTCCAATTCACACGAAATGGAATTTATATACTTTTTTGTTGGAGCCAAATGTTTATTTTTTAGAATTGAAACATTTAAGTGATCCAAAATTTCTGAAATGGTTACAGGGAAAAGATAGTCATTGGAAAACTGTAAATAAAATAGGTCATAATTATAAAACCAATAGAATTTTTTATGAAAATTACGATTTATTCTGGAAGGAATATTCTGAAGGCAAGATTTTACAGGATAAATGTTTAGTAAATCCATTATATAATTTAAAAACCAATGTAAAATCAAATTATGTTAATAGGTTATGTAAAATATTAGAAATTGAAAATTATCTAATTAATCACATTAGAAATGATCATGATAGATATTTAAGTAAACAATTGAATTTAATATGAAAAAAATAAATATTCTAATAGAAGGTATTAGTGGTAAAGATTGGAGTAATAGTTGTGAGGGTGGTTTACGGGATACTGAAGAAAAGCTAATCTTAGATTTTTTAAATTTGGAAGAAGTAGAAGATGATACATTTTTTTTATATCCAGTAACACTTGGAAATTTTCTTACATATCTTGGGATTGGTGATGATACCTTTGATGAGAAAAAATCTTTTTTATATCTTATGAATTTAAGAATTAAAACTTTAATTCAAAATAAAAATGGTTATATTTTAGTAAATAGGTTTCCAGAGGGGCATGTTACACATCAGAATTATAAAGATTTACATAATGAATTAATTAAACACGATATTCCAGGTAATAAAGTTATGTTGGTTTCGAGTAATATGAATGGTAAAAAACAATATAAAACATTTTGTAAAAATATGCAAAATTTGACAAAAACAAAAATAACAGTTATTGAAGCCGCACATAGATTAGAGTCTGCTGTAAATACTTATAATCAGATTATAGATGATAATTTTAATAAGGAACTCTATAATAAAGTATGGCCATATAAAAATTCTTTTTTTACTAAAAAAGAAATGAAAGATATGAAAGATACATTAAGAGAAAAATATTTTTTATCTTATAATAGAATAATTAGAGAATATAGATTAGCATTAGTTGCAATGCTTTATGAGTTGGGGGTACAAGACAAGGGAATTATAAGTCTTGGTGCACCGAAAGTTAATAAGGAATATGGTGGTGTTTGGCCAAATAAAATTTGCGATTTTATAGAGGATAAAAAACAGAATGACGTTGTTAGTAATGCAGTTGCAAATATAAAAAGTTTATATCCGATAAATGCAGACAAGGATATTATACCTGAATTACAATATACGGAAGAAGGAGAAAGAATTGGTGGTGCAGTTGGAGATTATACACACTTTTCACATCAATATAAGAGAATATATTTTAATATTGTAACTGAAAGTTGTTATTATGAAGATTGTATCTATTTTAGTGAAAAAACGTTTAGACCAATTTCTCAATTAACTCCATTTTTATTTGTGGGCACTCCATTTTCGTTGGCAAAATTAAGAGAAGTAGGATTTAAAACATTTAGTCCATATATAGATGAGTCATATGATGAAGAAACTGATAATGATAAACGATTTTTTATGATATTGGATGAAGTTAAAAGGTTATGTAATATGACAAAAAAGGAAATCCATAAGTGGTATTATGAAATGGAAGATATACTCATTTATAATCAAGACCATTTTGCAAATTATAAAATGCAAGATCACAAAAATGTTTGGAATGAAATTTCGGAGATAATATATGGTTAGACAAGAAGAACTTGAATATATTAAACGACTTTTTGAAGAACCAGATGGTTATATACATTATAAAAGGTTTTCTGAGTATGTTAATATTGAAGGGTTTAATAAAATTCCAGATGAAGATTGGTGGGATGAGATATGTTATTTGCAGAGACCAATATCAGAACATTTTCCTCATATATCAAAACATCATGGATTTGATGGTAAAGAACATGGAGTTACAGTTTGTAGGTGTGTGTGGGAATTGACAGGTAAAAATACACATGAAGCATTAATTACATATCAAAGAGAAATAATTAAAGCTGGTGGTGTAATGCCAGTAGATGTTAAAATTGAAGAAGGAAAGGTTACTTATTTAGATGGCACTCACAGAGTAAGGGCAAATATACAACTTGGAAATGAAATGATTCCTGTTTATATTAATCGAGAGAAACACCATTGGGTAACTTGTTGGAGAAAGGGTATGATTTTAGAAGATGGAACTCTTGATATGAGTTACGATTTTAGTAATGAGGGTATTTTAAGATGAAATATAACTTTTTATTTTAATAATAATATTATAGGAGATTTTAATGAACATATTATGTATTAGATATACTAATAAATTAGAGATAATGGAAACTGTTGATGTTCTTGAATATAATTTAAATTGGAAATGGCCAGATAAAAATATACCATTTTCTTACCCTGAATTTAATAAAAGTGGATTTAACTTTATTGAAAAAAATGAGGATCCATATATAGCCTTTTTTACATTAAAATTATTTGAAAAACCTCTAACTCAGAAACTCTTTGAAGATGATGATTTGTGGAAGATAATTAAACGAGATTTTGATAATAATAAATGTAAAATAATATTTTACAGTCCAGATTTTGATGCTACATGGTTAGCTAAAAATTTAAAACTTGAAAAAAGTAAAGTTAAAATTATAAGTGGTGAATTTACAGATAATAAAGATGTCTATTTTTGTGAATTTAATGGTATGTCATATTATAATATTTTAGATGGGGGAGTTAATTATGAAAAGTTATTTGAAAGTATGTCTCGTTATTACAGGGATTATCATTTTTTATCATTGAATCATTCAGTTAAAAAACATAGGATAGAATTATTTAATTTTATAAATAAAAATGAAGAAATTCGGTCAAAAACAAAATCAAATTTTTTTTCAAGAATTATCACCCATTTCCCACAAACTGAAGATGAAGTGAGAAATAAATTATCTGGTTTAGAAATAAAATTAATGGATAGTGATTTAATTGATGACCAAGATACAATACATTTTGATAAAAGTAGAATTAATCCTATTATAGAATATAATTCATATGTCAATTTAACAACTGAAACAGGATTTGAAGGTGATAAAATTTATTTGACTGAAAAACTTTTTAGAAATTTTGTAACTTTTAAACCATTTATTTTGATAGGTCAGGCAAAGTCTTTAAAGAGGGTAAAAGATTGGGGATTTAAAACATTTGGGGAGTGGTTTGATGAATCTTATGACGAAATTAAAGATGAAAATAAAAGATTAGATATGATTAAAAAAAATATATTAAAATTATCAAAACTTTCTAAAAAAGAAATTCATATATTATATTATGAAATGGAAGAAGTATTAAGACATAATTATAAACATTTAAAAGTTCATTATAAGAATCAATTAAAAGAATTCAGAAATTTTTTGTTAAAGGTAGAAGTATGAGTATAACTTATTATTGGAATAATAAACTTGATCCAAAATATCATGTTAATATGTGGACAAACAGAATTTGTACCGAAAAGTTATTAAAAGAAAATATTAATAAAGAAACTCATATTTTTTTTATAACTTCTCCAAAAGATAATGATGATGTGTTTGAAGTTATCGATTCAGTAGTTGGTAAAAATTATAAATTAGTTGTGTGGCTTCTTGATCACAGCACGGTTGATGATTATTATGATGGAAGAATTCTTCAATTACATCAGATGGGCGAAGATATTATAAAAATTAGTCCAGATATGAATATCAAAAATGATTATCCTTTTAAAATTTTGAATAATTATTCAATGGCAGATCCTGTATTAGAACAGCAACAAAATGATAGAAAATTAATTATGGGATTATTT
>CALBXV010000490.1 GCA_937890045.1 uncultured archaeon | reverse complement strand
AAGATGCGATAAACTTCTTCAGTTTAATTAACAATCTCCGTACATTAACCCTATCGAGTGCTGAAGGACGACCTTGTAAGGTCTTTTGTCCCCAAACTACTACACCTTGACCTGGGAATGAAGCGATTGGATTAACTCGTGCTTCATAGAGTTCATCTCTTTCGTCATGAGTCAATCTTGTCTGTGCTTCAAGTACAGTTGTTAAACCACCACGATTTAAACCAGCTGGTGCGAACCATTCGTGTGCTACTTGGTCTGTAAATGCTATTACTCCAGGTAGTACAACTGATGGTGGGACCCAAACTGGTAATGCTGTATTCCTATCAACAATCTTTACCCAAGGATAATAGGTTGCTGCGTAGTTTGTATCAAGTGAGGATACTGCTGCGGTTGCACTTGCAATATCACCACCTTGTTTACCACAATCAAATACATAGAATGCATCACCACGTTCTTCACACTTGGCTATTGCATGATTTGTAATCTTTGGATGTAAATCATGAATAATACCAGGTGTTATTAACATATTGATATCAAACTCATCAGGATTACTTACTGCGTTAATTGCTTTCTTGTAAGCCACTGCTCCAGTTGCTGTTGCACTTGAAATGTCAAACCCTTGTGTGTTTGATGCCACTATACTCGCTCCTGTCAATTTCGGATTTGCTGGGTTATCACCATTGTATCCACCTTGAAATGGAACAATAAACTTCCGTTGTTTCAAGTGTGATGTAGTCAATGAAATAGACGAAGTAGCGGATGCATAATGAAGGCCTTCTGTTGTACCCAAAACTGATGCATCATCATGTCCATTCATATCTTCCAAACTCATACTTGTATTTGTTCCACCTGTAAATGCATTGGTAGGACATAAATACTGTTCTGCATCTGCATTTCCATAATCATGACCATAAAGTACATTACTATCAAACTCACCTTGTGCGTTTGATTGAGTTGTTTTAAATGGCCATGCTGGCATACTAGCATCATTTAACGGTGCTTGAATTGACGAGTGTCCCATTGGAACTAATACCTTTGGAATTGAACCATCAGAAATAGCAGCGAAATCGGAAAGATAAATATATTTAGATCTATTATTCCAAGCACCATTATAAGTGAGTTTTCCAGTAGAAGCAATAGTTACATACCTATCTCCAACCCTACGAGCGAAGAAATTCGTACTCTTAGGATCAAAATTAAGTCCATCAAATTGTTCTACAACATTATCTGTTGTTAATCCATTATCATCCATACCAGTTTGTCTTACTTGAAGTGAAAACTGTCCATAATCACTACCTGCAACTGTTCCTGCTCTCTTTACATTCAAAATAGCAATTTTATATTTGTTATTTACATTACTACCGTGTGAACGTGTATTAACCTTAAAAAGATTATACCTTGCACTATTAATCAATTGTGATTGAATGTATGGTGTTGATGCATTTGCATAACTGGCGTCTGTAAAATCACCTATACCTCCAATTGAAATTGAACCACTATGGTCTGCTGCAGTTCCTGTGCCCCATCCATATGAACTCTGATGATACTTAAAGTTCTTATACAAGTATACGGCTACAGTTGCAGTTCCTGATTTCTGTACTAGCGGATCCGAACTGATTACTTCATCAATATAATTTGCACTTGAAGTGTTAAATGATATTGTATAATCAGTTGAATCTACATCAGTACCATTAACAGTTAATGTTTGTGAAGTATATGCACTTTCAGTTGCTGCGAGTGCACATAAACTTAAATCACCTGCTCCGTTTGAACCACCTCTCGATGGTGCCAATACTGCTACAGTTCTACTTATTGATGCCGCTGAACTTGAAAGACCAAGTGCGACAAAATCTGGTGTGTATCCACCTGTATTAAGAACACGAACAATCGTAACTGTTCCTGCACTCTTTAAATATTGTTCTACCGCGTACGGTGTGTAAAATCGAGAATCCGTAGATCCAAACATTTCTTCAAACTCTGAGAAATTACTAACTACCGTTGGAACAAATGCGGGACCCTTAACTGTTGGTCCAACTATACATGCTCCAATGGCTGCAATTCCTGCAGGTAGAAATGATAAATCCCGTTCCCGAGTAAATACACCCGGACTTACGATTCTTTCTCCCATTGTTTTTCTCCTATTATATGTTAAAGAATTAGTCTAAATAACTAAATTATATTTGTGTAATTATTTCAACTATAAATATAAAGTAACTTTCTCAAACGATATGTTTAAGGGAGATTATTTTAATCAGTTTCTGAAGCTTCTGTGACTTGGGTAGCTATTGGTGCTGGTGTAAAAACTCCCGTTGCGGGATCTAAATTACCAGGACCATACTTTTCATTCAACTTTTGAACAAGGTCTTGTTCTTGTTTTTGTAAATCAGAATATTCACTCTCAAACTGAATTTCAGTTGCATCAAGTGCATCTAATTGTTGTTGAACCAAAAGTTTCTGTACCTTTAATTGTCCAAATTGAGCTGATTTTTCAGAATAACCATCTTGTAATTCACGTAGTGATTGTAATTCTTCATCTGTGAATTTAGTTTCTGATGGGTTTGTCTTTTCTTGTACCTTTTTAGCTAAATTGGATTCTTCTTTGACAGCCATAACTTTTTCTCCTTATTATTGTTATATAACTATACTATAAATATCAAGTA
>CALBXV010000489.1 GCA_937890045.1 uncultured archaeon | reverse complement strand
GGACTAAAGAGCCAGGGCAGATTTTAAATCAAAATTTACTTAACTATGGATTGGTTGGCTTCATTCAAGGGGCGTATGGTTTAAGCGAAAAAGAGGCCAGAAAGCGTATAGAACGCATGAAGCCAGATGTACGTGCTAATTTATTACGTCATGTATTTGTTCAGAGACTGGCACAACTTGGTTATACAGAAACCACTATTGTTAATGTTATGGGGTGGAACAGAACAGCTGTTAAAAACTATTTTCAACAAGCAGCAGAGCCCTTAATAAACAAGGAGAAAATGAGGGCACGTGAAGCATTAGCTGCGATGTTTGACGAGAACGAAAATCTCAAGGAATTTGATCTCGATGTTTTAGAGGGCAGTGAGGTATTAAAGGGTGTGCCTCATAAGCTTAGTGCACTTGGGGCTAAAAAAGGCATAATAGCTATAGGTGATGGTGAGTCTGGATGGTGGATTGTCAGGCATAAAGAACTTGGATATATGCTTTATGCCGACCATATATTAGGCAGTTCCGAGGTGAAAAAGATATTCTATAAATTTGAAGACCTTGGCACTGGGGGCAGCTTTCCTGCGGAAAGATACAAGGCATTTCTTTATGCACTTACTGGAAATTCCACTCGTTTTCAACTGGCAGCTCAAAGGGATTTATCGGGAAAAAGTTATACACCTGAATCATTTGCAAAAGCTAAAGAAAAGTTCCTGGTATTTATGGAGAGCATTGGTTTTGACAGGAATAATATATCGTTAAACTTTGTAGACAATCTTGTCCTTATTGATGATCGCCTTGACAGGAGAGAGGCGCTAAGTCAACAGGGATGGAGTGAGGAGAAAATTAATGAAGCGATCAAAACGAACGAACCTATTTTCGTCACGGGGAAGTACGAAGCTTTGGATAGCGGACAGCAAGTTATCACCATTGGGCACGGTGCTAACGCAGAAACCGTCCTTGAGGAAATTGCTCACGCCTTCCTCCAAGGTGGGGGGAAAGTTAAAGGGGTAACCGATAACCTGGTCCTTGGTAATGTATTTCAGGAAGAACAAGCAGCTAAAAAACTGGCAAGGATATGGATTTCAGCTGGTATGTCTTCTGTAAAGGTTAGTAAGAAGGCTTCCAGGGGTATGATTAAAAAGACAATGGGTGTTGCCTTGGTGCGCTTTAGTACGGAGACATATAATACAATTACACTGCAGGCACTAGGTAAAAAAGTCACTAAGAATGAAAGAAATATAGAACACCGTGCTATAGACTATGAAAATATTGAAGCGTCATATCAAGATCTGGCTGGAATATTAAATGAAAAGAACAGTAAAGAGGGTGGGGTAACCGAAGAAGATGCAAATAGAATAGAGGGCATACTTCGGGATTTATCTTCGGTGCCTATAACAAAAGAAAAAGAAGAGGAAATAAGAAGGGAAACAGCAACCAGTATCGCATACTCTTCTTTCTTGGGCAACCTACTATCAAAGCACTATTGGGGAAGGAGATTTCTTGAGTTTTGGAACCCCCTTTCAACTTCACCAGGCTACGAATTTACTAAGGGTGTGAGAACGGCAATGGGTGGTGTTTTATATAAAACTGACCAGCTTACAGACAAAGCTATAAAAGTCTTTGATATGATAGTAGAGGAGCATGGGGTTGGATCACTGGAGGAGGTGTGGAAATATTTCGAGAATGAGGACAACCATGGTAATGGAAATATACAGGCAATAGGGGATTTTAAGGCAGGCCAGATAGAATGGAGAACAATAATAGAAGAAAAGTTTAATAAAAGAGATGGCTATTTAAAAGATGAAAAAGAAGCAAGAGCTAAAGCTGTGGAAGCAGAGGAACGTGGAGATGAAGCAAGGGAACGTGGAGATGAAGAAGCAAGAGCCAAAGCTGTAATAGACAAAGAGACTTTTATAAAGAAAGCAGATATAAAGAAAGAAGAGTTTGATGAAATAAACACGGAAATACTAGAAACAGCATTTATGGGCTTTGAAGGTGTGACGATTGGCACCTTTGCAGAAAAATCATTAAATATTGAGCCACATGAAATAACTCTAAACCATGTAATAAAGCAGTGGGATAGTATAATGGCTGACTTCAGTAAGCTTTACTGGGTAAATGATACCATCATACTTAATGACTCATTTAAAAATATGTCAACCGATACAAGAAAACTCTTACAGCAGATAAAAAGGATGCAGGTAAAGCTTGCGGATATGCTTGTAGAAAGAAATCTAATTACATGGGAAACGTATTGGACATATCATGGTATATATATGCACTACCTATATTTAAGGGATAATGTGGGCGGTGGAGATGGATTATCAATGGGCAGGGAAAAAATTGTAACAGAGGGAGCCCTTGACCAAAAGCTGGGGCTTCTTGAACATAGAGCAAATCTTATAAAAGAATATAGGAACCGAATTATGCAAATAAAAGACCCTAGTTTTATTGTTGCTAAAAGCATGACAGAAACACTGAAGTTTATAGCAAAGCTTGACTATGTGGAATCACTTAGAGGTACTGGTGCTGTAATACAATGGAATACAATAGAGGGTATTTCTGATAAGGTTTATAAGAAAGATGGTGTTTGGTGGATGGATCTTGATGAAGACCAGCAAAAATTCTTCGAGAAAACTCAAATTAAAAAAATCAGAATAACAAGAGGAAAATGGTTTAATTCTGAAGAGGGAAGGAAGTGGGCAAAGAAAAACGCTGTGGAACGTCATATAATTACTATGGTTACCAGTAACGAGCCCGTAACCAAGATGGGGATTGGATTTTTATTACAGGAAATATCGCTAATGGAGAGGGCTATAGATGTAGCAGGAGACAAGAAGAAACTTAAGGGAAAGCAGTCGCTATTAAATATAGAAGAGGCGAATGTATATCTAAAGGAACTAAATAAATTAGCTGAACCAATTTTTAAATGGGAGAAAGAGCAAGGGTTTGATATAAGAAAGGAATTTCAAATAATTCCAACCTCATGGTTGGGTGAGGTAGGAGGTGAGTTTATAGCCAAACCTATATACCTGGACTTAAAACCTATACTTACTCGCCTTGAACAAGAGTCTGGTGATATAGCAGGAGTTGCAATAAGAGGAACAGCACTATCTATTTTCTTGTTTAAACTAGGCAAAGCCGCTCTTAACTTCCCTACTGGGTTTAGAAATATAATTTCCAATCTACTTCAGAATAATCTACGGGGAAGACCGCTTCAACTTGTTATACATGACTGGCAAAAAGCATTCCGAGCAATGGTGAGGGGAGAAGATATGGTTACTACTATTGACGGAAAAAAGGTAAACCTCCTTCAAGAGTTTCATGAATCAGGAGCAGGTGGAAAAACTCAGTGGAGTGAGGAGTTTAGAAGCCTGTTAGGTGAATACGAGCATCGCTGGAAAGAAAGCGGGCGTAATTATGCTCAAAACTGGTTTAGTTTTATGGAATTTCTTGTAAAGATATCTAAGTATTATGGGCTTATAGATGTACTGGCCAAGTACTCAATATACAGACAGTTAAGAACAACAGGACGCTTAAATGCGCTTGGGCTTGCTAGTGGAAAACCAGTATCAATAAGAGAGGCGGCAGACGAGTCACAAAAATACGGTATGGATTACAGCTTAGCATCACGAAGTATTAAACAGGGCAGAAAGTTTCTTTTACCCTTTATAACCTATCAGTATAAAGCTTCATATCTTGTTTATGATGCCGCTATTCGCAGGCCTTGGGTGCTGGCAAAATGGGTACTGTTAATGTGGGGAGGTGCTGGTGGTTGGAGTCTCTCCCGTGAGCTTTCCCAGTTGTTTACAGGGATGGATGATGAAGAGTTTGACAGGCAGGTTAGAAACCTTGCCTGGTATGTAAAAGAGAAAAGAACTTATATGCCTCTGCCATTTTTAAACGCACAAGGTAAAATAATGTACTTTGATGGTTCATATTTTATGCCGTGGGGCACAATATATAATATGTTTACCGATACAAGTCAACATGAATGGTCAGAAGCATTTAAAGGCCTTGGTATGGGCAACCCATTCCTCACGGCTTTTCATGCATTAACAAGTAGAAAAAAAGGTAAACCTGCAACTGATCCATTTACAGGTATGCCTATATGGAACGTCACGGACACCCAACCAGAGAAGTGGAATAAGATATCAGCATGGATAGAAAACCTGGTGTTCCCTGGTATGTTTGAGAACTGGCATGTTCCTAAAGCAACTAAGAGGGGTGCATTTCCTATGTCTTATGATTACTTAAAACACTTAGTAACAGGTAAAGAGTGGAAAGATAAGTGGGGAAGTATAAGGGGATTTGAACAGCTTGGCAGACATATTGGTCTTAATACAGTGGTAGCAAACTATAAGCAGGCAAAGGCTATGGAAAGAGCAAGGATAAAGAACCTTAATGCGGCAATGGGAAAAAAGATACACTCTAGAAAGTTGTCCCAAGAAGATATTTATAAACTCAGAAAAAGAACAAGGGAACAGGTACGTAAAATTAAAATGGAAAGAAGGTAAATAATGAAAACCAGACTACGTGATATACTATTACTAGGTGTCGTTATAATACCAGTGTTTATATTTGCCCTGTTGTTGACAGTGACGGGCTGGTTTAAAGGTACTAATTAAACCCACCTTCCTTGGTAACCTCAACAGGCAG